>JBGQGT010000121.1:0-6675 GCA_041497595.1 Gammaproteobacteria bacterium | reverse complement strand
CCCTTTCGCGTCTGATCTCAGGTCGCATCCCCAAATAAAGTTGGGGCCCCTGCTCCGCCTCGACAGCCGCCCCGCTTGCGGGGATGCGACCGTGCAACCGGCCAATAGCGTGTCGACCACCGGCCTAACGCGTGTCTCCGCGGTCAGATCCCCGGAGGGGCCCCTCTTCCGCGCTCCGATACGCACGGCGAGGACTCGTAACACAGCATGGCGCCGATTCTCGCCGGATTTGCAGCCGCGAATCAGCGGAACAGGACACTGGAACACAGGATACTGTCCGTGACTCAGACCCCGACCCCCCGTGGTTCTCTACGACCTGGGCCATGAATTTCAAACCCCGCAACCGTTCTGCCCGCCGCCGGGATCTTGGGCTCAGCGAGCGCGAGTTCTCGATCCTGAAGCGTTTGTCCACGCCCCGGAGAATCCAGGAATACGTGAACGCGATTCCGATCAATCA
Source organism: Gammaproteobacteria bacterium (assembly GCA_041497595.1). GTDB lineage: Bacteria > Pseudomonadota > Gammaproteobacteria > Burkholderiales > JACQAP01 > JACQAP01. The sequence continues at coordinate 6,218 of JBGQGT010000121.1, read as the reverse complement.
CGAGATCGGCGGACAGACGATCCTGTCGGTGCGCGAAGTGTTCAGGCAGCGCCGCGCGCATTGCATCGAAGGCGCCTTCTTCGCCGCCTGCGCGCTCTGGGTGCACGGCGAGCCGCCGCTGGTGATGCACCTGGATTGCGATCCGAGCGATTTCCCGCACGTCGTCGCATTGTTCCGCCGTGGCGGCCACTGGGGCGCGATTTCGAAGACCAACGGCACGCCGCTGCGCTACCGCGACCCGATCTACCGCAGCCTGCGCGAGCTGGTCATGTCGTACTTTCACGAGTACTACAACAAGGGCGGTTACAAGACTTTGCGCAGCTATTCGGGATCTTTCGACATGCGGCGCGTCGAGCCCGAGCATTGGATCACCAGCGAAAAATCGTGCTGGGCGGCGCACGACCGCCTGGCGCGCTTCCGCCACTACCCGCTCATCTCCGCGCGGCAGGCGCGCCTGCTGTCACGCCGCGATCCCTTCGAGCGCCGCGCCGCGAAGTTGGTCCAGTATCCGAAGCCGGTCGCGCGCAATAGGTGAATTTGGCAGGCTGAATCGACATGCCGCCGGCGCATCAGTCTTTTTTCGTTTCCCTTGCTCCAGCGATTTCCTTGTCAACGCATGACTTGGCCGCCTCCCAGCCGGTCATCTGCACCTGCCGTGTACAGCGTCGCACGATCTCGCCGAATTGCTGCGGGACCGCCTGGACGGACTGCATTGCGGAAAGCTCTCCCCTCACACAGATGTCCACCCCTTCGACCCCGAATTCACCCATCAGGTTGTAGCAGCGATAGATGATATCCGCCTTCAGGTCCTCGTCCTTGGTCGCCTCGGCGGCGGATACCGGACCAGGAAGGAATGCGGCGCTCGCCAGCAGAATGCACGCGATGACCGGCCGCCGAGTGCTCGATGACTTCCCTTCTCGCATCATTTCCGTTTCCCTATTTCTCCGTTCGCGCGCAGTCGGGTCCCCGCATAAGGCGCGAAGGCCATCACGATAAACCCCAGCGGCAGCAGTCCGGCCCTGGTTATGTCGTAGTCGGAAGCGATGCGCTCCCAGGACAATCCCATCGCGAGCCCCAGCGAAAACTCGAACACCAGCGTGAGGCCGACCCACAGCAGGCCGACGCCAGCAAATTGCGCGCGGCCGCTCAGATTCATCCACGGCGCCATCAGCCAGGCAATGAGCAGGATGAGAGCCGAGCCGATGAACACCCCGGCCTGGCGCGCCTCGAAATCGCCGATTGCGGGAGCGAGGAACAGGTTGCGCAAAACCCCATGGACGGACTCGATCACAATGATCAGCAGCCAGACCGAGATTGCTTTGCCCCACGGCATGAAACGCCACATTGAATGATGTTGGTCGCGGCCGGTATCAGAAAGGCTTGCGCCCGAGGACGTTTCCGGGCGGGTCGTAGTTGCAGGCCACGATCAGCGCCGTGTCGCACACCGCCTCGCCGCAGCCGAGCATCCGGGTGTTCCGCCACACCATCTGCGTGTAGTGTCCGACCGGTTGCGAGTTGGATCGCGTCAGCACGCCGCCGCGATATTCCTTCTTCTCGCTCTCCCAGGCCTTCGCCCCGTCCACCGCAGTGTAGGCACCCGCGGTGCCCTGGAACAGGTTCTCGCCGTACAAACTTTCGGAGCGATGCTTCATCCCGCAGGTCGTGCCGGCGAGATGGTCGGCCCATTCCTGCGCGTAGTTCGCCAGGGCCGGCGACCACTGCAGCGGACCGACGCCGACATCAGCACGCACCTTGTTGTGATACGCGGTGATCGCCTTGATGTCCTGCGCCGACATCCTGGAGGCGGCAGGCTTCATTGCCGGCGCCTCCGGTACCTCCGGCGGAGCGGGCGGTGGGGCGGCAGGCGGCTTCACCGGCGGAGCGGCACAACCGGCCATCACCAGAATCAACAGCGCGGGAACGACGACTGAGACGGGAAGGCCTCTGCATGCTCGTCGTGTCCGCGGGAACGCGACTACCCTCTTGCGCCAGTTCATACGATCAACCCAGTCTGGCATCGATTCCGCCGGATCATTGGATCGCGGCGACCACGCGTCCGGTGATCTGCCCCGCCTTGAGCTGGTCGAGCGTGCGGCTGACTTCCGACAGCGGCCGCTTTTCTATCGGGATCGGCTTGATCTTGCCGGCGCGTGCCAGCGCGATCACCTCCTTCAGTTCAGCGACGCTGCCGACGCTGGAGCCCTGGATCCTCCACGCGCGTTGCACCACCAGCACCAGCGACACCGGAATTTCCCCGCCGTAAAGCCCGACCACGATCAGCTTTCCACCCTTGCGCAGCGCTCCCAGCGCCAGGCTCGCGGTGTCCGCCGCACCGACCAGATCCACCGCGCCGTACAAAGGCCCGCCGGCGATCTGCTGCAGCTTCTTTGCAGCCTCGGGGTCGCGGCTGTTCAGCGTCGCCGCGGCGCCTTCCTTCTTCGCCACCGCCAGCTTCGCGCCGTCGATGTCCACCGAAATGATCTTCTCGTGTCCGAGGGCCTTGAGCATTTCGATCGCCATCAGTCCCAGGCCGCCCGCACCCAGCAGCATCACCCACTCGTCGCGGGGAATCGGCTTGAGCTGCGATACCGCGGAATACGTCGTGAGCCCGGAGCACGACAGCGTCGCCGCCCACGCCGGATCTATGCCGCTCGCGTCGACCAGGTATTTCGGATGCGGAATCAGCAGGTGGTCGGCGTAGCCGCCAGGGCGCTGGATGCCGATCCAGCGCGGCGCCATGCAGTGATTGTCCATGCCCTCCAGGCAGCGCGCGCACTGGCCGCAGCCGATCCACGGGCACACCAGCCGGTCCTTGCCGACCGGCGCATCCTTCGCGTCAGGTCCTGCGGCGATCACGGTGCCGTAGGGTTCGTGGCCCAGCGTCACCGGCGGATGCATCCCGCGATCGCTCATATTCAAGCGCTTGCCGCCGCCGAGGTCGAAATAGCCCTCGCGGATGTGCACGTCGCTGTGGCACACGCCGCAATACTTCAGCTTCAGCAGCACCTCGGTCCCGGTCGGCTTGGGCGTGGGCTTTTCGGCTTTTTGCAGCGGCTTTCCCCATTCGACTACGTCGTAACTGAGCATATCTCCTCCGTCTTATTGGTGATCTGTATTCCAAGTAAAGCAGGGTTCGAAGCGATGAACCCATCCTCCGTGCGAGGACAACGCAAAACAATTCAGTAATGCCCGACCCTGTTGGCGCCATACTAGCGCGCGGTGCGACGGCGCAACAAGCCGGGGAGCAATGAATGAGCAAGAAGTGGATGATCTACGGCGCGAACGGCTACACCGGCAGGCTCGCCGCACGCTTTGCCAAGGATCGCAATCTCGGTCCGATCCTTGCCGGGCGCCACGCCGAACCCATCGGGGCGCTTGCCGGTGATCTTGGCTACGAATCGCGCATTTTCGATCTCGCCGATCCGGCGAAGGTCGCAGCGAACCTTGAAGGCGTCGCAGCGGTCCTGCACTGCGCGGGCCCGTTCTCCGCAACCAGCGGGCCGATGCTCGCCGGGTGTCTGCGCGCGGGGACACATTATCTTGACATCACCGGCGAAATCGCGGTGTTCGAGGACATCCACTCGCGCAACCAGACAATCAGGGACGCCGGTATCGTCGCCATTCCCGGCGTCGGCTTCGACGTGGTCCCCACCGATTGCCTCGCGGCCATGCTCAAACGCGAGCTGCCGTCCGCGACCCATCTCAGGCTCGCCTTCAAGTCGCGTTACGGCAAACTCAGCCCCGGCACCGCCAAGACCATGGTCGAAGGCCTGCCCGAGGGCGGCAGGGTCCGCAAGGACGGCAGGATCATAAAGGTTGCCGCCGCTTACAAGGTTGAAACCATCCCGTTCACCGAGGATCTCTCGGCCACCGCGGTCACCATTCCGTGGGGCGACGTCGCCACCGCGTACTATTCGACCGGGATTCCCAACATCGAAGTCCTCGTCGGCGTGCCGGAAAAGCAGATCGGGAAAATGAGAATGCCCGGCTTCATGCGCTGGCTCCTGGGGCTCGCGCCGGTGCAGGCATTCATGAAGGCGCAGATCGCCAGGCGCGTCAAAGGTCCGACCGACGACCAGCGCGCGCGCGACGAGATGTATATCTACGGCGAAGCCTGGGATGACGCCGGACACAAGGTCGCGATGCGCCTGCGCACGCGCGAAGCCTACACGCTGACCGCCGAATCGGGCGTCAAGGCCACTCTGAAAATCATGGAGGGCCGCCTTGCACCGGGTGCATACACGCCGTCGATGGCGTTCGGCGCAGACTACGTGCTGGATCTCGAGGGCACCGAGCTCAGCCGCGTCAAATTGTAGGCGCGCCACTCCACTTTTTCGCGCGCCGGATTTTCCCTGGTGCACTGCCGGGTGTACCATACCCGCGGCGATTGACGCGCGAGTGCGGTGTCATTTCAAGCAACGCGAAGTATTCGGGTTTCGCACGCTTGCGCTATCTGGAGTCACGCCGGAGTTGCACAAGTAAGTCTCTTTACTTTGGATTCGAACAATAAATTGGGGGGAGAAATCATGAAGTTCAGAATAGCGCACGATCTTTTCAGTCGTGCTTTCGGAGCTCTGTTAGCACTTCCGCTCGCGCTGGCCGCGAATCAGGGGCTCGCGCAGGGCGTGACCGACGACATGCTGCTCAACGCGAACAAGGAGTCAAACAACTGGCGCATGGTCGGGCGCGACTACATGAGCACGCGCTTCAGTCCCTTGAACCAGGTCAACACCAGGAACGTGAAGCGCCTGGTTCCGAAGTGGTCGTTTTCCTTCGGCGTGCTCGACGCGCAAAACACCACGCCGCTGATCCACAATGGCGTGATGTACATCACCTCGTCCCACGGCCGTACCTTCGCGGTGGACGCCAAGAATGGCTCGATGATCTGGCAATACAACCATCAACTGCCGGAAGACGTCGGCAAGAACATGTGCTGCGACATCGGCAATCGTGGCGCCGCGCTCTACGGGGACAAGGTCTTTGTCGCCACGCCCGATGCCCACGTCGTTGCGCTCGACATGAAGACCGGCAAGCCGGTGTGGGACGTTGCCCTCGGCGACTACAAGAACGCCTACTCGATGACCGTGGCGCCGCTGGTCGTGAAGGGCAAGGTGATCGTCGGCCTCTCGGGAGCGGAATACCCGACGCGGTTGTTCATCGAAGCGCTCGACGCCAACACGGGCCAACAAGTCTGGCGCCGGTACACGATTCCAGCGCCGGGCGAACCGGGATCCGAAACCTGGGGTTCCGATCCGGACAATCTCAAGTTCGGTGGTGCGTCGGCCTGGATCACGGGTTCATACGATCCGGCGCTCAACACCATCTACTGGGGCACCGGCAACCCGAATCCCGACTGGGATGGCGTCGGTCGCGAGGGGGATAACCTTTACTCCAATTCCACCCTGGCATTGGACCCGGACACCGGCGAGATCAAGTTCCACTTCCAGTACACACCGCACGACGTGTGGGATTTCGACGGCGTGAACGAACACATCCTCGCCGATGTCGGCGGGCGCAAGGTCTGGCTGCACGGCGACCGCAACGGCTTCCTCTACAGCATCGATCGCACCAACGGGAAGTTCGTCTACGGCAGGGAAATCTCCAAGGTGAACTGGGCGACCGGGTTCACGCCCGAGGGCCGGCCCATCGTCAATCCCGCCAAGGTGCCAAGCTACACCTACGAGGCGAAGGATATCTGCCCAGCCTCGGAAGGCGGCAAGTGGTGGAACCCGATGAGCTACAGCCCCGCCAAGCAGATGGTGTTTGTGCCCAGCCGCGAAATCTGCACGGACATCAAGAGCGCGAAGGGCGATCGCGTCGAAGGCAAGCCGCATTGGGGCATCGGTAGCATCAAGTGGAACAAGGGACATGGCCAACTGGTCGCTATCGACGCCAAGACCGGCACCAAGAAGTGGACCGTGGAAGCGCCCTCGCCCTTCATGAGCGGAGTACTGACCACCGGCGGCGGCCTGGTATTCGCCGGAACGCCCGAGGGTGAGTTCAATGCCTACGATCAGGACACCGGCCACGAGCTGTGGTCCTATCAGACCGGCTCCGGCATCGTGGGCAGCCCGGTTACGTACTTCATCGACGGCAAGCAGTACGTCGCGGTGCCTTCCGGCTTCGGCGGATGGACCGGCTGGGCCACCATCGGTGGCGGCGGCGCGCCTCACCTCAAGGACAGCCGCAAGGGCGGTTATGTGACGGTGTTCGGCCTG
>JBGQGT010000120.1:0-6706 GCA_041497595.1 Gammaproteobacteria bacterium | reverse complement strand
GTCCACCGTCACGTCTTTTACGGTGATGCCGTGTTCGCCGAACTTGTGCAGCGCGCGTTCGTAGTTCTCCGAGGACTCCAGCAGCGCCTTTGAGGGGATGCAACCGACATTCAGGCAGGTGCCCCCGAGGCTGGGCTTGCCTTTGGCGTTCTTCCACTCGTCGATGCAGACGGTGTTGAGGCCGAGTTGCGCCGCGCGGATCGCCGCGGTGTAGCCGCCGGGTCCGGCGCCGATCACTGCGACGTCAAAGCTTTTTGCCATGATTGCTCACAAAATGCGTGAACCGCAAAGATGCAAAGGCGCGTGCGTCCTTGCGTCTTTGCGACTTTGCGGCGAAGATTTATTAGAGCTCCAGCAGCAAGCGCGAAGGATCCTCGAGCGCTTCCTTGATCGCCACCAGGAACAGCACGGCTTCGCGGCCGTCGATGATGCGGTGATCGTAGGAAACCGCCAGGTAGTTCATCGGCCGGACCACGACCTGCCCGTTTTCCACCACCGGCCGCTCCTTGGTTGCGTGGACCCCCAGGATGGCGCTTTGCGGCGGGTTGATGATAGGCGTGGAAAGCATCGAGCCGAACACCCCGCCGTTGGAAATCGAGAAGGTTCCGCCAGTCAACTCTTCGATGGTGAGCTTGCCGTCTTGGGCGCGCTTGCCGAAATCCGCGATTCTCTTTTCGATGTCGGCGAAAGACAGCTGGTCGCAGTTGCGCACGATCGGCACCACCAACCCGCGCGGACTGCCCACCGCGATGCCGATGTCGAAATAACCGTGGTAAACGATGTCGGTGCCGTCCACCGACGCGTTGACTACCGGATACTTTTTCAGCGCATGCACCGCGGCCTTGACGAAGAAAGACATGAATCCGAGCTTGACGCCGTGTTCCTTCTCGAACTTGTCCTTGTAGCGGTTGCGCAGCTCCATTACCGGCTGCATGTTGACTTCGTTGAACGTGGTGAGGATCGCCGCGGTGGACTGCGACTGTACCAGGCGTTCCGCCACGCGCTGGCGCAGCCGCGACATGGGCACGCGCTGCTCGGGCCGGTCGCCCAGTATCTGATCCACGTTCACCGGTGAGGGCAACGGCGCCGCCGGCCTGGGCGCCTGCGGCGCCTGCAGCTTCACCACCACGTCTTCCTTGGTGACGCGGCCGCCGCGGCCGCTGCCGCTTATCTGCGAGGTGTCGAGATTGTTGTCAGCGGCGATTTTCCTGGCCGAAGGCATGACTGCGGGCGTCTCCGCCTTGGCGGAAGTCAGCGGTGCGGAAGCCGGCTTTTCCGGCGCCTTGGCGGCGGGGGCCGCCGCCGTTGTCGTTGCGGATGCCGCCGCCCCGGCAACCGCCTTGCCGTCGGTGTCGATCGTGGCAATGACCTCGTTGCTCACGACGGTGCTGCCATCGCCCTTTATGACTTTGGAGAGCACACCAGCCTGCGGCGCCGGCAACTCCAGCACCACCTTGTCGGTCTCGATATCGATCAGGTTCTCGTCGCGCTTGACGAACTCGCCCTGCTTCTTGTGCCAGGACAGCAATGTCGCCTCCGCAACCGATTCCGAGAGTTGCGGTACTTTGACTTCAATCAGCATGCTGGTTCCCTATCGTGAACTCAGGAGTTGTCGCGTGGCTTGGGTGCGGCTCTGGCCGTGCCCTGTACCGGGACAACGAGGTTGTCCGTGATCTCCCTGAAAGCGGCATTGACCACTTCCTTCTGCTGTTCGTTGTGCAACGACAGGTAGCCGACCGCTGGCGACGCCGATGAGGGCCGCAACGCGTATCCCAGAACCTGGCCGGAGCGCATGTGGCGCAGCAGATAGTGCTGGATTCGGTGCCACGCGCCCTGGTTGCCGGGTTCTTCCTGGCACCACAGGACCTCGCGCGCGTTGCTGTAAAGATTGATTTGCTCCTGGAAATCATCGTGCGGGAACGGATAGAGCTGGGCAATGCGCACGATGGCTACGTCCTTGATGCCGCGCTCCTGGCGCGCGGCGCGCAGGTCATAGAACACCTTGCCGCTGCAGAAAATCACGCGTTTGACATTGCCTGGCTTGATGTCGGCATCCCATTCGCCGTTTACCGGTTTGAACTTGCTTTGCGCGAACTCTTCCAACGGCGATACCGACTCCTTGTGACGCAGCAGACTCTTTGGCGTGAAGATGACCAGCGGCTTGCGGTAAGGGCGGATCATCTGGCGCCGCAGCAGGAAGAACATCTGCACCGGGGTCGCGGGCACGCACACTTGGATGTTGTAATCGGCGCACAGCTGAAGATAGCGCTCGAGTCTCGCCGAGGAATGCTCCGGCCCCTGCCCTTCGTAGCCGTGCGGTAGCAGCATCACCAATCCGCAGATGCGGCCCCACTTCACTTCGCCCGCGGCGATGAACTGGTCGATCACCACCTGGGCGCCGTTGGCGAAGTCGCCGAACTGTGCTTCCCAGACCACGAGCTCGTTGGGCTCCGAAGTCGAGTAGCCGTACTCGAAACCCAGCACGGCTTCTTCCGAGAGCACCGAGTCGACAACAAGGAAATCGCCCTGGTTGGGGGCGATGTGCTGCAACGGCGTGTAGGTTCCGGAATCCCATTTTTCGCGGTTCTGGTCATGCAGCACTGCGTGGCGGTGGAAGAAGGTGCCGCGGCCTGAGTCCTGACCGGAGATGCGCACCGAAAAGCCGTCCTTGAGCAGCGAGGCATAAGCAAGGTTTTCCGCCATGCCCCAGTCCACCGGCATCTTGCCCTGCCCCATCAGCCGGCGGTCGGCGATGATTTTCTCGACCCGCGGGTGGAGCTTGAAGTTCGGCGGGATGGTCGTCAGCTTCTCCGCCAGCGCCTGCAGGTCGGCAAGCAGCAGCGTAGTGTCGTCGTTTTCGTTCCACTTGGTGTTCTTGTACGGGCTCCAGTTCACTGCGAACGGCGGTTTGTAGTTCGACAGGATGGTCTTGTTGGTGTGATAGCCCGCCTCGAGCGCCTCGCGGTAGGTCGCCATCATCTGGTCCGCATCGTCCGGGCTGATCACGCCCTGCCCCACCAGCTTGTCGGCGTACAGCTTGCGCGCCCCCGGGAGCTGGTTGATGATCTTGTACATGAGCGGCTGCGTGACCATTGGCTCGTCCTGCTCGTTGTGGCCGAGCTTGCGGAAGCACACCAAATCGACGACCACATCCTTCTTGAATTTGGTGCGGTAGTCCAGCGCCAGCTCGATTACCATGATCACCGCCTCGGGATCGTCGCCGTTGACGTGGATGATCGGCGCTTCGACCATCTTCGCGACGTCGGTGCAGTACAGCGTCGAACGGCTGTCGCGAGGGTCGGAAGTGGTGAATCCGATTTGATTGTTGACGACGATGTGGACGGTGCCCGCGGTGCCGTAGCCGCGCGTTTGCGAAAGGTTCAACGTCTCCATTACCACGCCTTGGCCGGCAAAGGCGGCGTCACCATGGATCAGCACCGGCAGCACTTCCCTGCCCTCCCGGTCCTTGCGGCGGTGCTGGCGCGCCCGAACCGAACCTTCGACAACCGGATTCACGATCTCAAGGTGCGATGGATTGAACGCAAGCGTCAGGTGCATCGGCCCGCCCGGCGTCATGATGTCGGAGGAGAATCCCTGGTGATACTTGACGTCGCCCGCACGCAGCGCGTCGTCGTGCTTGCCCTCGAATTCGGAGAACAGGTCCTTGGGCATTTTCCCCAGCGTATTCACCAGCACGTTGAGCCGGCCCCGGTGAGCCATGCCGATCACCAGTTCCTGCACCCCGGCCTCCCCCGCGCGCTGCAGAAGGTTATCGAGCATGGGGATCAGCATTTCGCTGCCTTCGAGCGAGAAGCGTTTCTGCCCGACAAAGCGGGTATGCAGATGTCTCTCCAGTCCCTCGGCCGCGGTGAGTCGCTCCAGGATATGCTGCTTGTAATCGGGGGAGTAACTGGGCTTGGCCCGAACCGGCTCGAGACGTTCCTGAATCCAGCGCTTCTCCACCCGGCTGCTCAGGTACATGTACTCGATGCCGATTGTGCCGCAATAAGTTTCCTGCAGCGCCCTGATGATCTCGCGCAGCGTAGCCTGCTCGGGGCCGATCAGCGAGCCGGTGTTGAACACCGTGTCCATGTCGGCGTCGGTCAGGTCGTAATACACCGGTTCCAGTTCGGCGATATGCGGGCGCTCGCGCCGCTTGAGCGGGTCGAGTTGGGCGAGGAGCACGCCGCGGAAACGGTACTCCGCGACCAGCTGGATCACGGAAACCTGCTTGCGGTCGAGCCCGGCCGCCGCGGGCGCCACCCGGGGCGCCCCGGCCCGTGCGCGCTGCACGAACGATTCGACGATCGGCGCGTGCGCTACGTCGCGCGCACCCGGCAACTGCTGCATCTGGTCGAAGTAGCGCCGCCATTCTGGCGTAACCGCATCGGGATTCTGCAGGTAGGCCTCGTACAAATCCTCGATGAAGGGGGCGTTGCCGCCGAACAGGTAAGTGCTGCCGAGAAGTTCCTTCATCATGACGATTTACCTCTCAGGACGGTGATCAGGTAATTTGGCGATTGAGTAATTCGAATCGCATATTCACTTTATTGCTCAATCACCCAATCGCTCTATTTCTCAATCACCGCTTCTCAATAGGTACTACAGCACGCTGTACCGGTCCGGTATAAAGCTGGCGCGGCCGCCCGATCTTCTGCTCCGGGTCGCCGACCATCTCGTTCCACTGCGCCACCCAGCCGACGGTGCGGGCGAGCGCAAAGATGCAGGTGAACATGTTGTTGGGGATGCCCAGCGCGCGCTGCACGATGCCGGAGTAGAAATCCACATTGGGATAGAGCTTGCGCTGGACGAAATAGTCGTCCTCGATGGCGATTTTTTCCAGCGCCATCGCCAGTTTGAACAGGCGGTCGTCGTGCAGCCCCAGTTCGCTCAGCACCTCGTGGCAGGTTTGCCGCATCAACTTAGCGCGCGGATCGTAGTTCTTGTATACGCGATGTCCGAAGCCCATCAGGCGGAAACCGGAATTCTTGTCCTTGGCCTTCTTGATGTACTCGCCGACGCGCGACACGTCGCGGATTTCCTCGAGCATGTTCAGGCAGGCCTCGTTGGCGCCGCCGTGCGCCGGGCCCCACAGGCAGGCGATGCCGGATGAGATGCAGGCGAACGGATTGGCGCCCGAGGAACCGGCCAGCCGCACCGTGGAAGTCGAGGCGTTCTGTTCGTGATCGGCGTGGAGGATGAATATCCGGTCCAGCGCCTTGACCAGCACCGGCTTGATCTGATATTCCGCGGCCGGCACCGCGAACATCATGTGCATGAAATTGGCCGAGTAGGACAGCGAATTGAGCGGATAGATGAACGGCTGGCCGATCGAGTACTTGTACGCCATCGCCACGATGGTCGGCATTTTCGCAATCAGCCTGAAAGCCGATATCTTGCGATGCTCCGGGTTATTCAGGTCGAGCGAGTCGTGATAGAACGCCGATAATGCCCCGACTACGCCTACCAGCACCGCCATCGGATGCGAGTCACGGCGGAAGCCGGTATAAAACCGCGCCAGCTGCTCGTGCACCATCGTGTGGCGCTTGACCGTGTTATCGAATTCCTGTTGCTGTTGCCTGTTGGGCAATTCCCCGAACAGGAGCAAATAGCAGACTTCGAGAAAGTCGCATTGCTCGGCAAGCTGCTCGATCGGATAGCCGCGGTAGAGCAACACGCCGGCGTCGCCGTCGATGTAAGTGATTTCGGAGCGGCAACTGGCGGTGGAGAGGAACCCGGGATCGTAGGTGAACTTGCCGGTCTTGCTTTGCAGGGTGCGGATATCGACCACGTCCTGCCCAATGGTGCCGGAAAGAACCGGGAACTCGACGGGAGCGGTACCGTCGTCGAATGAAATTGTTGCGGTGCGCTGCTTATCCATGGCCTCGCTCGCTTCCCATGCACATTAAGACTTTAAGTTTAGCAGCTTCTCTGCGCGAGGGGACACCGGGATGCAGTGCAATAAGGATCAATCAAATAGTCTGATGATGCGGGCCGTATCCGCGTCGGGTGGTGGCTGTTTGCCGGTCACGAAATCCCAGAGATCATTATCCGGGTAGTCCAGCAGGCGGTTGAGCGTGGCACGTTGTTGCGCGGACAGCCTTTCGAAGTGGCGGTCCAGGAACCGGGTCAGTACCACGTCCAGTTCCAGCAATCCTCTCCGGCAGTGCCAGCGCACCCGGTCTACTTCTGCCATCGCTGCTCAGACGGCGCGCTTGACCATCAGGTCCTTGATTTTGCCGATCGCCCGCGTCGGATTGAGCCCCTTCGGACAAACGTCCACGCAGTTCATGATCGAATGACAGCGGAACAGGCGGTAGGGGTCCTCAAGGTCGTCGAGGCGCTCGCTGGCGGCAAGATCGCGGGAATCGGCAAGAAAGCGGTAGGCCTGCAGCAATCCGGCCGGCCCGACGAACTTGTCCGGGTTCCACCAGAACGAAGGACAGGCGGTGGAACAGCAGGCGCACAGGATGCACTCGTACAGTCCGTCGAGTTCGGCGCGCTCCGCCTGGGACTGCAACCTCTCCTTTTCGGGCGGCGGCTCGTTGTTCACCAGATAGGGCTTCACCGAGTGGTACTGCATGAAGAACTGCGACATGTCCACGATCAGGTCGCGGATCACCTGCAGCCCGGGCAGCGGCCGCAGCTCGACCGGTTCCTTGAGGTCGGCCAGCCGCGTAATGCACGCCAGTCCATTCTTGCCGTT
>JBGQGT010000119.1:0-6726 GCA_041497595.1 Gammaproteobacteria bacterium | reverse complement strand
GAAGCGGCGCTCGACGCCGGCCGCCGCGCCTGCGCCGCGGAAGGCGTGCAGTTGCTCGATTGGACGGTGATGCTGAAACAGACGCGGCTCGGCCGAGACGATGAGGGCCGGGTGCGCGTGAAGCGGGTGTACGAGTTCGAATTCAGCGATACCGGAGACAACCGCATCAAGGGCAGCATTACGCTGCTGGGCCGGGAACTGCTGGCGCTGAATCTTCCGGTCGCGGCACTCATCCCCTCCAACGTCATCCGGCTGCACTAGGAACGCCTTGCCGACAACAGTTTGTGCAGGCTGATTTTTCGGACTTCGATCTTGCTGGTCTCGATGTGGGTCCGCAATAGCCCGATCGCGCGATCGGCGTCCTGCCTCAGCGCCGCGCGCAGAATCTGCGCATGCTCCTGGTAGGTGGCGGCGATGCGGCCGGCTTCGGTGAAATCGAGCCGGCGCAGCAAGTGGATGCGTTCGGTCACCTCCTGGTGGCAGCGCGCCATCTCGCGATTGCCTGTGGCGGCGACCAGCGCGCAGTGAAAGGCTTCGTCCAGCGCGCACACCCGCTCCCCGTCGTCGAGCCTTGCATCCGCTGGCACCAGCCAGACTGATTTCAGTTCTTCCAGGTTGGGGCGCTCGGCCTGATCGCAGAACTGCTTCACCGCGGCGGTTTCGAGCGCGATGCGCAGGTCGTACAGATCGTCGAACTGCTTGAAATCGAGTTCGCGAACGCTCCAGCCGCTGCGAAAGTGGACCTGCATGTAGCCCTCGCGCTCCAGGCGGTAAAGGGCTTCGCGCGCCGGGGTGCGGCTGACGTTCAGCCGCCCGGCGACCTCGTTCTCGGTGAAACGATCCCCGGGCAGGAGGCGGAAATCGAAGATGTCTTGCTTGATGCCCAGATACACGGACTCGGCGAGGGACGGTTTGCGTTCCTCGTCCGTCGTCACCTTCTTGCGCTTGCCGGCGGCAGTCCTTGCGGTCGCCGCCCGGCCGCGATTTCCGGTCCGCTTCAACGCGCGGCCTTGCTGGCGAGATACGCGCGCCAGCCGCCGAGGTGCGAAATCTCCTCGGCACCGTGCACCGCCCAACTCTCGCACAGGAAACCCTGAACCCACTCGCCGTCATCGAGTTCGACGCGGCCGATTCCCAGCGGCGACGGAATCCCCGCTACAAACGAGCCATATTCACTGACGGGCAGCCTCCACACCTCGACGTCGATAACGCTCCCATTTTCGGCATCGCGAATCAGCCCGGGTTTTGGCGGCGTAGTGCCGGGCAGCGCGAACAGCCGGTAGCGCGCCGTGGTGCGCGCCGGTTTTTCCAGCCGCGCCCCGCGCTCGGTCAATTGATGATTGAACGGCAGTCCCGACAGGTGCGCCCCGACCACTGCCACGCGCACGCAATCGTCGCCGGTGGTGATCGGTGCGGGCGGCGGCAGCACCTCGTCCAGTGCGCCGAGCTTGAGCCCGGTGAGATGATGGAAGCGCTGCGCCAGATGCGCGAGCATGAGGTCGGCTCCAGCCGGCGCGATCAGAGTGATGCCGAAAGGCAGGCCGTCCGGGCGCATCGAGCCCGGAACCGCGCAGGCGGCGAGGTCCATGAGGTTCACGAAATTGGTGTAGTGCCCGAGCCTGCGGTTGTTGAGAAACGGTTCCGCAAGTACTTCATTGATGGTGTAGATGGTCGGTGCGGTCGGCACCACCAGCACGTCGGCTCGGTCCCAGAGTCCTGCTGCGCGCTTTTTCAGCGCCTCCAGCTTGGTCAGCCCGGAGAAAAGGTCCGCGGCCGAGTACTTGGATGCCCCTTCGATGATCTTGCGCACCACCGGATGCACCTGATCGGGACGACTTTCGAAAAAGGGCCGGATTGCTGCCAGCCGCTCCGCCACCCAGGGTCCTTCGTAGAGCAATGCAGCGGTTTCCAGGAACACCGAGAAATCGACGCCGATCGGTTTGCCGCCGAGGCCTTCGAGCTTGTCGACCGCATCGTGGAACGCATGCCTGGCGTGGTCGTCACCATGGAACTCGAGCGGTCCGGGCAGCGCGAAAGTGAAGCGCTCGGGCAGCGGCGGGACGGACAAATTCAGGGCGCGCGACCAGGGGTCTTCCGGATCCGGGCCGCGCGCCGCACCGAGTACCGCGACCGCATCGGGTACGGTGAGCGCGAACACCGATACACAGTCCAGTGACTGGCAGGCAGGCACCACGCCGCGCGCGCTGATCAGGCCGCGGCTGGGTTTCAAACCGACGATGTTGTTGAATCCGGCCGGTACCCGGCCCGACCCCGCGGTGTCGGTTCCGAGCGAAAAGCTCACCTGGCCGCGGGCGACAGTGATCGCGGAACCGGAGCTGGAGCCGCCGGAGATATACTCGGGACGGAACGCGTTGGGCACCGCGCCGTAGGGCGAACGCGTGCCGACCAGTCCGGTGGCGAACTGGTCCAGATTGGTCTTGCCGAGCAGGATGGCGCCGGCCGCCTCGAGTTTCTCCACCGCTGTGGCGGAGCGCTCGGGTACGTAGGAAAAGGCGGGACAGGCCGCGGTGGTCGGTAGCCCGGCAACATCGATGTTGTCCTTGACCGCGAACGGGACCCCGTACAGCGGCAGGCGGTCGATTGCGCGCGGGTCGTCGCGCAGCACCTGTTCGAGTTGGCGGGCGCGGCGGGCGAGCGCGTCGGGCCCGGCCCTGCAGATCCAGGCGCAGGCATAGGCTCCATCATTCCCGGACTGCAATGATGTGACCACTGCGGTGGGTGTACGCTTGCCCGACCGGTAATCGGCGAGCAGCGCAGGTATGGTCATGGACACTGCTTTCCCCCGTGTTGCATCTTGTATACCATTGAGTATACCAAGGGAGCGCAATGTGGGCGCGGCGCGGTTTTCTCGTCGGGTTCACCGGTGCGGCCCGGCAATGCAGACGGATCAGTGAGGAGGGTAAAAATGGCAATCAAGGCGATCGACGCGGAACCGTACGAACTGGAATTCGATCCGAAGACCACGGCGCTGCTGATCATCGACATGCAGCGCGATTTCGTCATGCCGGGCGGATTCGGCGAGGCACTGGGCAACGACGTCACGCCGCTGCAGGCGACCATCGCCCCGACCAAGCGGGTGCTGGAGGCGGCGCGCAAGAAGGGAATGCTGGTCATCCACACCCGCGAGGGCCACCGGCCGGACCTCACCGACTGCCCGCCGACCAAGCTGGTGCGAGGCAGGGGCAAGACGCGCATCGGCGATCCCGGACCGATGGGGCGCATCCTGGTGCGCGGAGAAATCGGCCACGATATCGTGCCGGAACTGTATCCCGCGCCTGGGGAACCGGTGATCGACAAGCCCGGCAAAGGCGCGTTCTACGCCACCGACCTCGAGCTCATCCTGCGCGACCGCAGCATCAAGACGCTGATCGTATGCGGCGTCACCACCGAAGTCTGCGTCCACACCAGCGTGCGCGAAGCCAACGACCGCGGCTACGAATGCGTGGTGCTCTCCGATTGCGTCGGGTCGTATTTCCCGGAGTTCCAGAAAGCCGCGCTCGCCATGATCAAGGCCCAGGGTGGCATCTTCGGCTGGGTGTCGGACTCCCGCCGGGCGCTGGCCGCGCTCGGTGCGTGAGAACAGCTACACGGTAGTGGGGCGCATTTCGGGCGGTTGCGTGACAGACGAGGGGAAAGTCTTGTTTGCAGACAGCGTCGGCGCGCGCGTGCCGCCGCGCGCCCGCGCGCAGGTACACAGCGTGTTCCTGCGCGCCTGCAATATCGAAACGGGTTCCGGCGAACTGGTTACGTTGCTTGCAGCCGGCTCCGGCAATCTCCCGCACGGAATTCGCTGCGTCTCGCCGATCGCGCCGCTTTACGCGCGGCTGCACCAGGGGCAGGCAGCGAACCTCGAAGGCGCGACCTTGCGCATTCCGGCTGCGGATTTCGTGGTGGATCTCTCCCGCGCCGCAGTCTGGAACGGAACCGTCGCAGCCGCGTCGCCTGGCCTGCGTGGCGAGGAGGCGCAAGGAACGCTGCGCGAATTGTGCGAGACGTTGCGTGGGAACGCGCCGGATCAGGGCGTCGCGCCGGCGCTGTTCCCGTCCGGCAGTCCTCACTCTACGCTCGAGCGCGCACTGGTTGCGCGCATGGCGCAGACGCTGCCGATACTGGCGCGCGCGACCGGAACGAGCGATGCCGGCGCAGTCGTTTCGGCCTTGAGCGCACTGGTGGGCCTCGGCGCAGGGCTCACGCCGGCGGGAGACGACTTCATCGTCGGTTATCTCGCGGCGCTGTGGAGCCGTTCGTACCGCGAACCTGGCATTGCCGCGCTGCTGCGCGCGCTCGCGCTGCCTGTCGGGCAATTGTCGCTGCATACCAACGCCATCAGCCGCCAGATGTTGCTCGACGCGCTTCAAGGTCATTTCGCGGAGCGCCTGACCGAAGTCGTGTGTTGCGTTTGCGGTGGCGGCGACGTTGCTGGCGCCACCATGCGGGCGCTGGAAGTCGGACACAGTTCGGGTGCGGACGTGTTGTGCGGGCTGCTGTTCGGATATTCGCCCACGCTGACTGCGAGGCCGATCCAGGCCTCCGCCACAGGCCATCATTCCGGCGATCGCCAGGCCGCGCGCACGGCAGCGATCGCCTGTTGATCCGGGAGAACAGGACTTGTCGGCCACACTGGTGAAAATCGTGCCCAGGGAATACCGGGACTCGGTCTCGCTGATGCTACTGTCCGCGATGCTGGGCAAGCTGCCGGGCGTGGAGCAGGCCTCCGCGGTGATGGCCACCGAGAACAACCTGGCGCTGCTGGCGGAAGCAGGGCTGCGCGTGGACGCGAAAGGCGCGAACGCGAGCGACTTGCTGATCGTGGTGCAGGGAGAGAAGTCGGCGCTTCCCGCAGCGATCGAAGAGGCGATGAAGAACCTCACGCGGCAGACCGAGGACAACGGCGCAGAAGCGCGGGCGGCGCTGCGCCCGCGCAGCATCCAGATGGCGCTGAAGACCACGCCTGAAGCCAACATGGCGCTCATATCCACCCCGGGGGACTACGCGGCCGCCGAAGCGATGAAAGCGCTGCGCCTCGGGCTCAACGTGATGTTGTTCAGCAACAACGTCTCCGAGGAGGAGGAACTCCTGCTCAAGCGTTTCGCGCGCGATGCCGATCTCATCGTCATGGGCCCGGACTGCGGCACCGCGATCATCAACGGAACGCCGCTCGCCTTCGCCAACGTGGTGAAGCGCGGTCCCGTTGGCGTGGTTGGCGCCTCGGGCACGGGGTTGCAGCAGGTCACCGTGCTGGTGGACCGGCTGGGCTCGGGCATCTCGCACGCGATCGGCACCGGCGGGCGCGATCTGCACCGCGATATCGGCGCGATCTCGATGCTCAAGGGCCTGAAGGACCTGGCCGCGGACCCCGCGACCCAGGTCATCGTGCTGATTTCCAAACCGCCCGCTCCCGAAGTGGCCGAGCGCGTGCTCGCCGAGGCCGCCAAAGCCGGCAAGCCGGTGGTGGTGAACTTCCTCGGCATCGATCCGAAGCGGATCGCGCGCAAAGGCGTGCACGCAGTGAAAACGCTGGAGGATGCGGCGCGCGCGGCGGTCGCCATCGCCAAGGGCGAAAAACCGCGTGACAGTTACGCCGAACCGCCGTCCGCGCCGTCCGGGCTGCCGCGCTTCGGCGACACACAGCGCTACGTCCGCGGGCTCTACAGCGGCGGCACGTTCTGCTACGAGGCTACCCTGTTGCTGGGCGAACTCCTGGGCGACGTGCACTCGAATACTCCCACGCGCGGAACCACGGAGCTTGCCGACGTCTGGCAAAGCCGGCAGCACACGCTGGTCGACCTCGGAGACGACGTTTTCACGCGCGGGCGCCCGCACCCGATGATCGATTACCGCCTGCGCACCGAACGCATCGCCAGGGAGGCGGAGGACCCGGAGACCGCCGTGATCCTTCTCGACGTGGTGCTGGGATTCGGCAGCCACATGGATCCATCGAGCGAACTGGTGCCGGCGATCCATCGCGCGCGCGCGGCCGCGTCCGCGCAGGGAAGAGTCATCGTCTTCGTCGGCCAGATCTGCGGCACCGCCGCCGATCCCCAGGATTTCGCCCGGCAGTCGCGGGCGCTTTCCGATGCCGGCATGCTGTTCGCCGAAAGCAACGCCCAGGCCGTGCGTCTCGCGGCCGGCATCGCCGCCACGCTCGCCCCGGCGGCGGCGCAGCGCGTACGCAAACCGTAGCGCGGGACCAGAACTCAATGAACAAGCTGTTCCAGGAAAACCAGCCGCTTATCAACGTCGGATTGCAGTCGTTCGCCGATTCCATCGTGGCGGCCGGGGGCAAGGCGGTGCATCTGGATTGGACTCCGCCCGCCGGAGGCAACCGCGCGGCCGGCTGGTGTCTGGCGCAGTTGCTGAACCATCCATCGCTGGAAGCTGCGAACGAGAAAGCGTACGCCGCCTTCCTCGCCGCGCAGCCGGTGCTTGCGGGGGTCGGCGTTGCGCGCGAGCACTTGCCGGGCATGGGCGATCGCATGATCCTGCACGCCGGACCACCGATCGCCTGGGAGGAAATGTGCGGGCCGATGCAGGGGGCGGTGATCGGCGCGATCCTTTACGAAGGCTGGACGGCGGACGCAGACGCGGCCTGGCGGCTGGCCGGCAGCGGCAGCATCGCTTTCGAGCCCGCGCATCATCACGCCGCTGTGGGGCCGATGGCCGGGGTCATCAGCCCGTCGATGCCGGTATGGATCGTCGAGAATG
>JBGQGT010000118.1:0-6756 GCA_041497595.1 Gammaproteobacteria bacterium | reverse complement strand
TCCGGCGGCAACGACGGCCTCAATACGCTGGTGCCCTACGGCGACGACGCCTACTACCGCCATCGCCCCCGAATCGGCATCCGCCCGGAAAAACTACGCAGGATCGACGAGCGTTTCGGTTTCAATCCGGGAATGGCCGGCTTCGAAGGCCTGTACAAGGACGGCAGGATGGCGGTGGTGCACGGTTGCGGTTACTCGCAGCCGTCGTTCTCGCATTTCACGTCGATGGCTTACTGGCACACCGGCGCGCCCAACAGCGGAGAGGAAACCGGCTGGGTCGGCCGGCTCGCGGATGCCATCGACCCGCAGTCCACCCCGAATTTCATCGTCAACATCGATGAAGCGCAGTCTCTGGCGGTGAGCGCGCGCAACCACGTTCCGGTGGTGTTCGACGATCCCGAGCGCTTCGGCCGCAAGGGCCTGTACCAGACCCGGCCGCTGCTGGACCAGGTTTCCGACGCGGCGCATGACGCGAACCCCACGCGCCGTTACCTGCTCGAGGTGGCGAAAAGCGCGCGCGAGGCCTCGCAGCTGGTGCGCGACGCGTGGACGAAGTACAAGACGCCGGTGGACTACGGCATCGTCCCGGTCGATCTGCCGAAGATCGCGTCGCTGATCGCCGCCGGAATGCCGACACGGTTGTACTACACCTCGTATCGCCACAACGCTTTCGACACCCATGTGCAGCAACCGGACCTGCATCAGCGGCTGCTGACCTACGTCTCCGACTCGGTGGCCGGATTCATGAAGGACATGCAGCGCATCGGCCGCGCCGACGACGTGGTGATGCTGGTATTTTCCGAGTTCGGACGGCGGGTGCCCGAGAACACCAGCCTCGGCACCGATCATGGCACCGCCAATCACATGTACCTGATCGGCAAGCCGGTGAAGGGCGGCCACTACGGCACGCCACCGAAGCTCGACGCTCTCGACGAAGGCGACAATCTGGTGTTCACCACCGATTTCCGCCGCGTCTACGCCAGCGTCGTCGAAGGCTGGCTGGGCTACCGCGACACGCGCAAGCTGCTATCCGGCAACTTCGATACTTTCCCCATCTTCGGCTGAGCCGGCGGCGCGGGCAGCCGGTCCGCGCCGTTTTCGGGTTTAATATGGCCTTGGCAGGTTCTGATCCGGTTGCGTGCACATTGCGCCCGGCAGAACTTCCCCGAGCAAGCTGGTCCAATCACGGCAAGCCATCCCGGAACGCATCGGCCTCGCAGTCAACGTGCCGCGGCCGGGCCGGCATGCCCCTTGCATGACTTCCGACACCCGGCGGCCCATCGCCGCATGCGAATGAAAAAAATGGATATCCGCAACAAGACTTACGGCGATGTGCTGGTACTCTCGCCCGAGGGCAGGATCGACCACGCCAACAGCGAAGAATTCCGCGGGGCCCTCAATCCGCTGATCGAACGCTGCAGCACCAACGGCGAGCGCTTGGTGCTGGATCTCGCCGGCGTGGACTACGTCAGCAGCGCCGGACTGCGTTGTTTCATGCTGGCGGAAAAGCAGGCCAAGTCCCAGGGTGGCACCATCGTGGTGGCGGCGATGCAGCCCGTGGTGAACGAGATCTTCGAGATCAGCCGATTTACCCTGGTATTCGAGACTTTCGCCACGGTGCGCGACGCGCTGGCGAAGGTCTCGCCCGCCGCGCTAAAGGCCTTCGACGCCGCCTGGTGACCATGCGGGTACGTTTCTGGGGGACGCGCGGCTCGATCCCGGTCGCGCTGACCTCCGCCGACATCCGGCACAAAATCGAGCAGGCGCTCGCCCTGGCGATTACCAGGGGCGTGGACTCCCCCGAGAAGCTGCAGAATTTCATCGAGCACGACCTGGGTTTCAGCGTTTCCCACACCTACGGCGGGCATTCGCCGTGCGTGGAGCTCGAAACCGGGCGCGCCGAATACCTGGTCTGTGATATGGGCAGCGGCGCACGCGCGTTCGGCAACCGCATCATGTCGCGACGCGACGGCGGGCCGCCCCCGGTCATCAACGTGATCATGTCCCACGTGCACTGGGACCACATCATGGGTTTTCCATTCTTCGCCCCCGCCTATGTTCCGGGGGCGCGTATCCGTATCCATGGCTGTCACGACGTGCTCGAGCAGGCGTTCCGGCTGCAGCAGTCGGCGCCCTGCTTCCCGGTGGATTTTTCGCGGCTCGCCGCCGATATCGAATTCGTGCAACTCAAGGCCGGCGCCAGTTACGACGTCGCCGGCTTCAGGGTCACGCCGAAGCTGCAGCGGCACACCGGCGACTCCTACGGCTACCGCTTCGAGCGCGACGGAAAAATCGTGGTGTACTCGACCGATTCCGAGCACAAGCTCGAAGACCCGGGCGAAACCCGTGGCTTCGTCGAGTTCTTCCGCAATGCGGACCTGGTGATCTTCGACGCCATGTACTCGCTGCTGGACGCGGTGTCGGTGAAGGAGGACTGGGGACACTCGAGCAACATCGTCGGCGTGGAAATGGCGCAGATGGCAAATGTGAAGCATCTGTGCATGTTCCATCACGAGCCCGCGTTCGACGACGAACGCATTGAATCGGTGCTCAACGAAACCATCCGCTTCGAGAAGCTGACCCGCACGGGGAAACCGCTGACGGTTACTGCGGCGTACGACGGCATGGAAATCGAGTTGTGACACAACCTCCGCAGACCAGTGCGGGCGGCGGGGACACGCCGCCGGGCGGGCAAAGCCGTTCGTGGAGCGAACGTGCTCTCACGCGCGTGCTGGTCGGCGGCCACGGGCGGCCGCTGGGCGCCGCGGTACTGGTGCTCCTGCTGTTGATCTCGTTGGTGCCCGATTTGCGCGTGTCGACCCAGCTTCGGCTGGCACTTTTTGACGGCTATCAGGCCATCGCGCCGCGGGTGCGTGCTTCCGCCCCGGCGGTGATCGTCGCCATCGACGAGGAAAGCCTCAGCGAACTCGGCCAGTGGCCGTGGCCGCGCACCGTGATGGCGGAGCTCGTCGAAGCAATCGGAGAAACCGGTCCGGCCGCGATCGGCGTGGACGTGCTGATGCCGGAACCCGACCGCATGTCGCCCGTCAATATCGCGACGCTGATCGAACGCATGGATGCCAGACTCGCCCGCCGCCTGGCACAGTTGCCCGACAATGACGCCGTCCTCGCGCAATCGCTGCGCCGCCATCCGGTGGCTCTCGGAATCGCCGGCGTGGAACAGGCGGAAGCGGGCGCCGCGGCAACGGGCCGCACCGCGCCGTTTCGCGTTCACGGCTCGGACCCGACGCCGCACCTGCGGCAGTTTGCCGGAACACTGCGCAGCCTCCCGCAACTCGACGCCGCCGCTCGTGGCCATGGCCTGCTGAGCGTGGACCCGCGCGGCGGAGTCGTGCACCGCGTGCCGCTGGTCGCATCGGTAGCCGGCGTGCTGACTCCGGCACTATCGATAGAGCTGCTGCGCATAGCCAGCGACATACCGGCGTTCTCGATTGCGGCGGACGGCGGCGGAATTCGAAGCATCGGCGTCGGAGACACCGTGATTCCGGCCAACCCCGACGGCACGGTATGGGTGCACTTCAGTGCGCACGACGAGGCCCGTTTCGTATCGGCGCTCGACGCAATCCGTGGCGACATCGATCCCGAACTCATCCGCGGCAAGATTGCGCTGGTCGGCGCAACCGGAATGGGATTGCTCGACTACCAGACCACGCCCCTGGGCGAGCGCATTCCGGGGATCGAGATTCACGCGCAGATCCTGGAGAACATATATGAGAACAGCCTGCTGCGCCGGCCCGGTCATTTCGAGCACCTGGAGCGGTTGCTGCTGTTCGGCTGCGGGCTGATCCTGATACTCGCGGTCCCGGCAGCAAAGCCGCGGATGGCCGCACTGATTTACGGCGCCGTCGTCGCCGGACTGCTCGTGCTCGGCTTCGCCCTGTACTACTGGCAGCAATTGCTGCTCGATGTCGCCTGGCCGACGACCGCGGCGACCGTACTTTTCGGCGTCATGCTCACCGGGGCACTGACCGAGTCCGACCGCCAGCGCCGTGCGCTCAGGCGCGCGCTGGAAGCCGAACGCGAAGCGGCGGCCCGCGCGGCCGGCGAACTGGAAGCGGCACGACGCATCCAGATGGGGATGCTGCCGCCGCCATCGGCAGATTTCTATGGCGATCCGCGCTTTTCACTGCAGGCGCTGATCGAAACAGCGAAGTCGGTCGGCGGCGATCTCTACGATTTCTTCAAGCTCGACGCCGACCGTCTTTTCTTCATGGTCGGTGACGTGGCCGGCAAGGGACTGCCGGCGAGCATCTTCATGGCGGTGAGCAAGGCCCTGTACAAGAGCGCGGCCTTGCGCAGCCGCCTGGAGGGGGGCGCGGTCATCAGCGAAGTGATGCGGGCCGCCAATGATGAGATCGCGCGCGACAATCCGGAGATGCTGTTTGTCACCGTATTCGCCGGCATCCTCGATCTGAAATCGGGCGAACTCAACTACTGCAATGCCGGGCATGACGCCCCTTACCTGCTGCACGCGCAACGCCCGGCGCCGTTACACCTGGAGAGCGATTCGGGACCGCCGTTGTGCGTCATCGAAGGCTACAAGTACCAGCCCGAGCGCTACCGGATGACGCCAGGCGAATCACTTTGCATTTATACCGATGGCGTCACCGAAGCCATGAATGCAGGCGGTGAGCTCTACGGGCGCCAGCGGCTGTTGTCGGTGCTTACAGCGGCGCTTGCGGAGAGCGATGCGGTGAAGCTGGTGGATGCGGTGCGCGATGACGTGCGCGAATTCGTCGGCGCTACCGAGCGCTCGGACGATCTCACCATCCTGGCGCTGCGCTGGAACGGCGGCAGCCTGTGAGAAAAACGGGGACGACGAGGCGGGGAATGTGTGCAGCAAGATCAGCGCACGATTATTTCGACGCGCCTGTTCATGGGCTCGGGAGCGTTCGCGGCAGTGCGCACCACCGGCTCGCGTTTGCCGCGGCCGGCGACCTCGATGTATTTGCCAGGGATGCCGCGACGGGTCAGATCTTCGCGCACCCGCTGTGCGCGCTGCAGGGAGAGCTGGTCGTTGTACTGCATGGTCCCGACCGCGTCGGTGTGACCGACGACCGATATTTCCGGATACGGGCGCGCCGCAATTTCGGTGAAAATACGCGCGATCTCACGCTCCGACTCCAGAGTGAAATCGTCCTTACCCTCGAGGAAAAACAGCGGGAAAGTGACCGGACGGCCGGGCAGCGCGGTCAACGAGGAGCCGAAGTCCTGTTTCGCCCGCTCCGCCTCGTAGGTGAGCGGTTTGACGCGGCCGGAGCCTTGGATGCGCGCCGCCGCGTAGGGCTTGTCCAGAACGACGGCGGGGCTGCCCCTGCTCCGGACTACCACCGCGCCGACGGATCCGTTGGCTTTGGGCAGCAGCACGACCAGTTCATTGCTTGTTTGGCCCTGCCCGGAGCGTACCGCCTCAGGCTCTATCGGATGCGGTGCGTTCCCCCGTTGCGGCGGATGGGTGCACGCGCCAAGAAGCAGTGCAATCGCGAGAATTACCGGCGCATTAACAAAACGCATCGTTACTTGGTGGCCGATTCCTCAACTTTCACGACGAACTCGGTGCCGCGCACGCCCATGATCGCCGCCGGCGTTTTCACGCGCATGGCTTCAGGCGACTGCTTGACGATCTTGCCGGAGACGACCGCGAGCGTGCCCTTCTTCAGCGCGGTATCGAACTCGCCCTTGTGGGTGGTGCTGTCGAACACGAAGCGCTCGATCACCAGTTCGCTGTTGGGGCCCGCCGACAACAGGCTGTTGTCCTGGAAGGTGATGCCCACCGAACCATCGGGGCCGGTCTTCACGGTATCGCGCGCCTGGATCGTGGCACCGACCGGCGCGGGAAGGCGTTTGCCGTCGCGTTCGATCTGCACTTCGCCCTTGGACACTTTGACGCGCCCCGCTTCCCCGGCCAGCGCGGGCATGGCGACTATCGCGCACAGCAGCAGAAGGAAGCTAAAAACCAGGAAACCCCGTTGTAAAGTCAGTACGTTGCTCATTTGTATCCCCTCTGTGGGTAGCTGGGCCGGCGCACCGCGCCGGCGCACAGACTATCTTGCAAGAAGCGTGCACAATCCCATCATAACAGCGGGTCCGGCCGTTGCTGGAAAGAGCAAATGCCTGTCCAGTCTGGGAAAAGCGTGAAGCGCCTGAGCCGCACATTCCCCGCCCAATTAAGGGCTTTCGAGCAGGTGAAGGCACTGATCGACGAATTCGGTGAAGCCGCCGGACTCGGCCGCGAGGATCGCCACAAACTGACGCTAATTGTCGAGGAACTGTTCACCAATACCGTGACCCACGGGCACAGCGGGGACAGCAATGCGCCGGTGCAGATTTCTCTGGAAGATACCGCTGCGGGCGTGCAACTGACCTACGAAGATTCCGCACCGCAGTACGATCCCTTGGCCACCAGCCGGCGCACCGACATCGATTCGACCATCAACGAACGACGCGTCGGCGGCCTCGGCGTGTTCCTGACCATCGGCCTGACCAACGGTGCCGACTACCGGTTCGTCGAAGGCCACAATCGCATTTCCCTCACCTTGGTGCCGAACCGCGAGTAGCAGGCGCGGCATCACCCCCCCAGCCAGCGCCAGGCACGCGCTGCACGACGCACCGCGATATCCAGCAGATACAGCAACAAAGCCAGCACCGCCAGCCACGGCCACAGCGTGCGCGAGACGCGGCTGTGGTCGCCGTTCTGCGCAAACACTTCGGCGATGCTGGGCGCAAGCTTGCCCC
>JBGQGT010000117.1:0-6789 GCA_041497595.1 Gammaproteobacteria bacterium | reverse complement strand
GCCATTGTGCGCTGGGAGAAAAACGCGGCGGCGCTCAAAGGCATGCGCCTCGTTCCCTACCATAAAGACTCGGTGTACCTGATTCATTGGCTGGGAATGGTGGAAGTCATGAATATCGAACCCAAGCCGGGAATTCCCCCCAGCGCCGGTCATCTTTCCGAACTGGTCGGGCGTTTGCAGGGGGGCG
The DNA here is from genome assembly GCA_041497595.1 of Gammaproteobacteria bacterium. GTDB lineage: Bacteria > Pseudomonadota > Gammaproteobacteria > Burkholderiales > JACQAP01 > JACQAP01. Next base: position 6,602 of record JBGQGT010000117.1, on the reverse strand, counting down.
CCGCGGACGTGATCGTGCGTTCGGCCTACCAGGATCCCAAGGCGGCGGCGTGGCTGTCCGAGAAGACCCGGATTCCGGCGGTCGAACTGCCCTACACCGTGGGCGGAACGCCGGGGGCCAAGGACCTTTTCGGACTGTTCGACGACAGCATTGCCCGCTTGAACAAGGTGAAAAAATAACATGGCCAACCTCGAATTCAGCATTCTGCTTCCCGCCTTTCTCGCCGGATTGCTGGTGACCGCCACCCATGTGCCGCTGGGAATCCAGGTGCTGAATCGGGGCATCGTTTTCATCGACATTGCGATCGCGCAGATCGCCGGTGTGGGCGTAATCGGCGCCAACTTTTTCGGACTGGAGGCACAGGTCTACGCGGTGCAGATTTCGGCGCTTGCGGCGGCGCTGTTGGGCGCGTTGTTCCTCACCTGGACGGAGAAGCGCTGGCCCGCCGTCCAGGAGGCGATCATCGGCTCGGTATTCGTGCTGGCAGCCACGCTTGAAATCCTGTTGCTGGCCGGCAATCCGCATGCCGGCGAGTACCTGAAGGACATGCTGGTCGGACAGATTCTCTGGGTCGGCCAGCATCAACTTGCGGTCGTTGCAGCATTGACCGTCATCATTCTGGCCGCGTGGTTCGGTATCGGCATGGCCCGGCTCGGCCGCGTGGGTTTCTACCTGCTGTTCGGCCTTGCGGTGACCGCGTCGGTGCAGATGGTCGGCATCTATCTGGTGTTCAGCAGCCTGATCATCCCGGCTCTCGCCTCGCGCAATGCCACGCGGCTGCGCCTGGCCAAGGCTTACGCGGTCGGCGCACTGGGATATTTTTTCGGGTTGATCGCATCGATCGTGTTCGATCTGCCCACCGGGGCGATCATCGTATGGGCCATGGCGGTGGTGGGAATCGCGTTTTCCGCCGTCGAGCGAGGTCGTCCGTCCCTGGCCGCAGCTTGATAGTCTCCAGTACAATTACTATCTTGCTGTTATTGTCAGGCGCGCCGCCGGAACGGCGGGCCCTCCGTCGTCCCACCGTGCGCCGGTCGCCGCGCCAATCGGTATGAGTTCCGCCAACATCGAAGTCTCGGAGATCCAGCCCCAGCTGTCCCGCGCAGAGCAGGAAGCCGCGGTGCAGTACGCAAACGGCCATGCCGATGCAGCGATCGACATCCTGGTCGAGGCGCTCAAGGCGGAAAAAGTTGCGCCGCCATCCGCCTGGCTGATGCTATTCGACCTTTTCAGGGTACAGGGACGATGGACCGACTTCGAGGAACTTTCGAAGCGCTACGCGGCCATCTTCGGACGCACCGCGCCGGACTGGCTCAGCGACGACATGCTGCCCGAAGGCCTGTCCGCGGAACTGCGGGCCGGCGGCGCGGCCTACGTGGAGATCGGCGGGCCGCTTGGTACGGCTTCCGCGCCGGATCTGGCGCGGATTCGCGGCGCGGCGGCCGGGCATCCTGTGGTCCACATCGATCTGACCAAGATCCCGCAACTCCATGAAGAAGGTTGCGCGCTGCTGTCGCGGGAACTGCAGTTTCTCGCCGGCAACGGCAACGGCGTCCTGTTCAGCGGCGCCGAGCGCATCGAGAAGATGCTGCGGGAGGCGGTCGATACGATGCCCAAGGTGGCCGCGTTCTGGCAGCTCCTGCTCGATCTGCAGCGGCTGCAGGGAAATCAGAGGAATTTCGAAAGCATCGCGCTGGAGTATGCCTTGTACGTGGAGACCGACCCGCCGGCATGGGAACCGGTGCTGATGCCGGTTCTGCCTTGCGAAACCGTCGAAGAAAAGCGCGAAGAACCGCGTTACCAGCCCGAGCTGATCAATATCGCCGGCGAGATGACCGGCCTGAAGGATCCGCAATTGCAGGCACTGCAGCGCTTCGCCTCTCATCGCCAGTACGTGAACATCAACATGGCCAGGCTGCGCCGCATCGACTTCGTGTGCGCCGGAAACTTTGCCAACATCATCGCCGCGCTGAAGGGCAACGGCAAGACCGTGCGCGTCCTGCACGCCAACAGTCTCGTAAAAACGCTGTTGCGCCTGCTCAAAGTGGACGAGAATGCCGCCCTGGTCGGCAAGTAAACCGGCCTCTCGCGCAGGCGCGTTCATACCTTCCGGCCCAGATCCTCATGAGTGACAACATTCACGGCACGACGATCGTGTCGGTGCGCCGCGGAAGCCGCGTCGCACTCGGCGGCGACGGACAGGTGACCTTCGGCAATGTCGTTCTCAAGGCCAGCGCGCGCAAGGTCCGGCGCCTTTTCCACGAGCGCATCCTCGCCGGTTTCGCCGGCGGCACGGCGGACGCGTTCACGCTGTTCGAGCGCTTCGAGGCGAAGCTGGAAAAGCACCAGGGCAATCTGCTCCGCTCCGCCGTTGAACTCGCCAAGGACTGGCGCACCGACCGCCTCCTGCGCCGGCTCGAAGCGATGCTGGCGGTGGCGGACCGCGAAACCTCGCTGATCGTCACCGGCAGCGGCGACGTGCTCGAACCGGAGCTGGGACTGGTGGCAATCGGCAGCGGCGGCCCCTACGCCCAGGCCGCAGCGCGCGCGCTGCTCGAGAATACCGAACTGTCGCCGCAGGACATCGTCAAGAGATCGCTGACCATCGCCGGCGATATCTGCATCTACACCAACCAGAATCACGTGATTGAAATTCTTGAGTGAAGGGTGAAGGAAGTGAAGGTGTGAAGGGTGAAACCGGATACACCCCCGCACTTCCCGTTCCTTCACACATTCACGCATTCACGCTTTCCATGTCGCACATGACCCCTCAAGAGATCGTTCACGAACTGGATAAACATATCATCGGCCAGGATGCCGCCAAGCGCGCCGTCGCGATCGCGCTGCGCAACCGCTGGCGGCGCCAGCAGGTGGCCGAGCCGTTGCGCCAGGAGATCACGCCCAAGAACATCCTCATGATCGGGCCCACCGGCGTGGGCAAGACCGAGATCGCGCGGCGGCTGGCCAAGCTCGCGGACGCGCCTTTCATCAAAGTGGAGGCCACCAAGTTCACCGAAGTCGGCTACGTCGGCAAGGATGTGGATTCGATCATCCGCGACCTGGTGGAGACCGCGATCAAGCAGTCGCGCGAGCAGGAGACACGCAAGGTGCGCCACCGTGCGGAAGACCAGGCCGAGGAGCGCATCCTCGACGTACTGCTGCCGCCGGCGCGGGAGATCGGCTTCCAGGCCGAACGGGAAGACCGCGACAGCGCGACCAGGCAGAAATTCCGCAAGAAACTGCGTGACGGCGAGCTCGACGACAAGGAGATCGAGATCGAAGTCGCGGCGATGCACACCCAGATGGAAATCCTGGCGCCTCCCGGAATGGAGGACCTGACTTCGCAGATTCAGAGCATGTTTCAGAACCTCGGTGGAACGCGGCGCAAGACCCGCAAGCTCAAGATCCGCGAGGCGATGCAGTTGCTGACCGAGGAAGAGGCGGCCAAGCTGGTCAACGACGAGGAACTCAAGCTCAAGGCCCTCAACAACGTCGAGCAGAACGGCATCGTCTTTCTCGACGAGATCGACAAGATCACCAGCCGCCAGGAGACCTCGGGCGCGGAGGTGTCGCGCCATGGAGTGCAGCGCGACCTGCTGCCGCTGGTGGAGGGCACCACGGTTTCGACCAAGTACGGCATGATCAAGACCGACCACATCCTGTTCATCGGCAGCGGCGCGTTCCATCTGTCCCGGCCGTCCGATCTGATCCCGGAACTGCAGGGCCGTTTTCCGATCCGCGTCGAGCTCGGCAGCCTTTCGGTGGAAGACTTCGAGAGGATCCTGACCGCGACCGATGCCTGTCTCACGCAACAGTACCAGGCGCTGCTCGAAACCGAAGGCGTCCAACTCGAATTCCGGCAGGAGGGCATCCGCCGGCTGGCCGAGATCGCCTGGCAGGTGAACGAAAAGACGGAGAACATCGGCGCGCGCCGGCTCTACACCGTGATGGAGAAATTGCTCGAGGACGTATCATTCGAAGCCGACCGCCATCAGGGGCAGAAGATCGTCATCGACGCCGCCCGCGTCGATGCGCGGCTCAAGGATCTGGCGCAGAGCGAAGACCTGGCGCGATACGTGCTGTAATCTTTAGCGGGCGGCCCGCCGTTTCCCCAAGGCGCGGCTTTTCCTCATAATCGCGCAGACTGATTGCTGACCCGGTTCAACACATGCCACAAGGCACGACGTTCACCCTCGAAGTCAATGCCAAGCTGCCGCGCCGCCTCGCCCGGCTGGAGGAACTCGCCAACAACCTCTGCTACAGCTGGGACCGGCAGACGCGGTTGCTGTTCTCGCGCCTCGACACCCTGCTCTGGGATGAAGTCGGTCACAACCCGAAGGCTTTCCTGAAGCGGGTCGACGAGCAGAAACTGGTGGATGCCGCCGACGACCCGGTGTTCCTCGGCAATTACAACCGTGTGCTCTCCGAGTTCGATACCTACCACGGCGAGCCCATGCGCAGGGACGGCTCCGAGTGGCTGCGCCAGAACGATCTGGTCGCGTACTTCTGCGCCGAATTCGGATTCCACGAGAGTCTTCCGATCTACTCCGGGGGACTGGGCATTCTCGCCGGCGACTATTGCAAGTCGGCTAGCGACATGCGTCTGCCCTTCATCGGCGTGGGCCTGCTCTATCGCCAGGGCTATTTCCACCAGACCATCGACACCGAAGGCAACCAGCACGCGCTTTACGCCGATTCCGATTTCGAAGATTTGCCGGTGTCGCCGGTGTTGCGCGCTGACGGCGCCGAGGTAAGGGTCAAGGTCGATCTGCCGGGGCGCGCCGTGCAGGTGAAAGTCTGGCAGGCAAAGGTGGGGCACGTGACGCTGTACCTGCTCGATACCGACCTCGACGAAAACTCCGGCGACGATCGCGACATCACTCACCGCCTCTACGGCGGCGACCGGACTGTGCGCATCGAGCAGGAAATCGTTCTCGGCATCGGCGGCGTGCGCGCGCTCGTGGAACTGGGACTGAAACCGACCGCCTGGCACATCAACGAGGGCCACCCGGCGTTCCTGGTGCTCGAGCGCGTGCGCATTCTGGTCGGCCAGGGACTGACTTTCGACGCCGCGCTCGAAGCGGTCGCCGCCAACACGGTGTTCACGACACACACGCCGGTACCCGCAGGCCATGACCACTTCAGCGCGGACATGATGCGCGACTATTTCTCCTGGTTGCGCAAGGAACTGGGCATGAGCGAGGAAGATCTGCTCGCGCTCGGCCGGGTTGACGGCAACCCGGAGTTCAACATGACCGCGCTGGCGATCCGCGGATCGCGTTACCAGAACGGCGTCAGCCGGATTCACGGCAGCGTGTCCGCGCGCATCTGCGCGCCGCTGTGGCCGGAAGTGGCACCGGAGGAGAATCCGCTTTCCTACGTCACCAACGGCGTGCATGTGCCCACTTTCCTGGCGCCCGAGTGGTCCGACCAGTTCGACAAGTTTCTCGGCTTCGACTGGTCTCACCATGCCAACAACGAGGCGTTCTGGCAGCGCATCGACGACATGCCGGACCATCTGTTCTGGAGCGTGCGCCAGTCCCTGAAAGCGCAGATGCTGTACCTGGTGCGCCACCGGGTGTCGCGACAGCACTTCCGCAACCGCGGGTCCGAGGCCCACCTCGACCGCCTGCTGCGCTACGCCGATCCGGTCAATCCGAACGTGCTCACCATCGGTTTCGCGCGCCGCTTTGCTACGTATAAACGCGCGGCGCTGCTGTTCGATGATCTCGACTGGGCGCGCCGCATCCTCGGCGACGAAAAGCGCCCGGTCCTGTTCATTTTCGCCGGCAAGGCGCATCCGGCCGACGTGCCCGGCCAGGACATCATCCGCCGGCTCACGCAGATGGCACACCTGCCGGACTTCGAGGGCAAAATCCTTCTGATCGAGGACTACGACCTGCGGCTGGCGCGGCGGCTGGTTTCCGGGGTGGATGTGTGGCTGAACAACCCGGTGTATCCGCTGGAGGCGAGCGGCACTTCCGGCATGAAGGCGGGAATGAACGGCGTGCTCAACCTCTCGGTGCTCGATGGCTGGTGGGACGAGGGTTACGATGGCAAGAACGGCTGGGCGATCAAGCCGGTGTCGGAAAGCCTGGACGAGGCGCGCCGCAATTTCGAGGAAAGCCGGACCCTCTACGAGTTGCTGCAGGACCAGGTGATTCCGCTGTACTACCGGCGCGGTGACATGGGTTATTCGGTCGAGTGGCTGCGCATGGCGAAGCGCTCCATCGCCACGCTGCTGCCGCGCTGTTCGTCCACGCGCATGGTGAGCGAGTACCTGGCGAAATTCTATCTTCCCGCCACCCGCCAGGGCCGGCGCTACAGCGAGTCGAATTTCGAGGCAGCGCGCCGGCTTGCCGAGTGGAAGAGGCATGTGCGCAATTCGTGGCTCAAGGTCGGCATGCGCCGACTGGACGCGCCGAAAAAACGCATCGCCTTCGGCGACAACGTGCGTTTCGAAGTCGGTGTGGACCTCGACGGCCTGAAGCCCGAGGACGTGAGAGTCGAATTCCTGATCGCCAAACAGACGAGCCGCGACAACGAAGAGCAGGCGGCCTGCTACCAGTTCCAGTCGGAGGGGGTGCGCACCGAGAAGGGCG
>JBGQGT010000116.1:0-6832 GCA_041497595.1 Gammaproteobacteria bacterium | reverse complement strand
GCATCTGCGCGGGCAGTGCCAGTTCCAGCCCGCGGTTGCGCGCGCTGCGCAGGAACGCTTTCAGCGCAAGCGGTTTGCGCGGCGGCGAGAACAGCACGTGCGGCTTGGGTTCGGTAAGGTAGGTGCCGAGAAATTCGGCAACGTCGCCATGGTTCCAGCGGATGCGCTCTAGCGCGCGCTGCACCTGCGCGATCATCGCCGAACCGATCCGCGCGGGGTGGGCCTGCGTCGCCAGTTCCGGATCCTCGTAGCGGCCCGGTGGATTCAGCCGGTCTTCCAGGAACACGAGAAACTGCGACACCAGTTCCTGATGAGATGGTGCGCGAAATCCGATCGAATAGGTGTAGCAGGCATCGACCGCCACGCCGTCATGGACGAATCCTGGGGGCAGATAGAGCATGTCTCCCGGCCCGAGCACGCACTCGCCCTGCGGCACAAAACGCCTGAGGATCTTGAGCGGCGCGCCGTCCACGAGTCTCAGGTCGTCCTGCCGGCCAACCTTCCAGCGCCGCTGGCCCGGACCTTGCAACAGGAAGACGTCGTAAGAATCGAAATGCGGCCCGACGCCGCCGCCGGGCGGCGCATAGCTCACCATGAGATCGTCCAGCCGGCTATGAGGAATGAAATCGAAGCGGGACAGAAGTTGCCGTGCCGCGGGCAGGAAGAGATCGACTCCCTGCACCAGCAGCGTCCAGTTGCACGACGGCAGGCGCGACAGGTAGCGGCGGGCGAACGGGCCGTGTTCGACGGTCCAGCGCCGGTCGCTGCGCAACAACAGCCGCGATTCGCAATCGTCGCGTCCGGCGAGTTCGACCATGGCGCGGAAATCGACAACGCCTTCGAATCCCGGAATCGCCTCACGTACCAGCAATGGATTTTTCTGCCAATGGCGGCGCAAAAACGACGAGGCGGACAATCCGCCGAGCAAAGGCATTTTCACCAGCGGGATTCTATCGTTGTCGGCGAATCGCCGGGTCGGCATTGACAATCGTATTTTTGAAATCGGTTAGAATCCGGCCTGTGCTTCACCGGAGTTGCTTATGCTGAAAGTCGGTCAACCCGCACCCGCCTTCGATCTGCCCGACGCCGATTTGAACGTGGTAAGCCTCGATGGCTACAAGGGCACGAACAACGTAGTTCTGTATTTCTACCCGAAGGACGACACGCCGGGTTGCACCATCGAGGCCATCGATTTCAGCGAACTGCAGGACGCATTCCTGGGCCTCGATACCGTGGTCGTGGGGGTGAGCATGGACGATTGCATGAGCCACGGCTCCTTTCGCGACAAACACGGGCTGGCGCTACAGTTGCTGGCGGATGCGGAGGGCGAAGTCTGCGCGAAGTACGGCGTACTGCAGGACAAGCAAGTGGACGGCAAGGGCAAGAAGCGCTGCATCGTCCGCTCCACCTTCGTGATCGACAAAAAAGGTTTCGTGCGCCATGCCCTTTACGGTGTCAACGCGCGCGGCCACGCTACCGAAGTCCTCAACCTCGTCAAGGAACTATAGTAAGCATGCAGATTGCCAAGGACACCGTCGTGTCTGTCGAATACGAACTGTTCGATGCCGCGGGTACGCTGATCGAAAAAACCCAGTCGCCAATCACGTATCTGCACGGGGGCTACGACGGCATTTTCCCGATGGTGGAGAGCGCGCTGCAGGGCAAGGGCGTCGGCGATACCTGCCAGGTCCGACTCGAGCCGGACGATGCGTTTGGCGAGTATGAAGCGGATATGGTTCGCAGCGAACCGCGAAAACTGTTTCCGGAAAACGTCACGGTGGGCATGCAGTTTGAGGGCGCTGTGGACGGCTCCGACCAGTACAAGCTCTATACCATCACCGAGATCGCCGACGACAAGGTGGTGGTGGACGGCAACCATCCGCTGGCGGGGCAGACTCTGGTATTTTCCTGCACAGTGATCGACGTGCGCGCCGCCACCGACGAAGAACTGCACCACGGCCACGTGCACGGCCCCGAAGGCCATCACCATTGAGTTATGCTGTTTGCCACAGAGGACACAGAGAAAAAACAAAAATCTTTCAACGCAAAGGACGCAAAGGACGCAAAGGAAAATCAAGACAAGGTAACGAATAGCAAGTACCGCATTTTGCGGAATATCATGTCCTTCCAATTGTTTCGATAGGCTGCCAAAGCAGGGGATCGACCCATCTGTCGGACTTCACTGAATCCGAGTACCTGACTCATTTCGCCTTCGCCTTTCCTTCGCGTACCTTTGCGTTGAACGCGTTACGGTCTTGAAATTCTCTGTATCCTCTGTGGCGAAAAAATTTGGCGTTAGTTGCCGCGCGTGCCGGTGAGGATGTGAATCATCGGCTCGTAGGCGCTCTCCTGTGAGAAGCGCCAGCTGGCAATGATCAGCGCTGCCAGCGTGAAGCCCCCCAGCACTGCAAGATCCATCGCCATCGGGAAATCCGCTCCCATACCGGAAGGCAGAACGCCGAGCGTGGCGTGCTTGAGCAGGTCGACGCCGTAAGTGTAGGGATTCGCCAACGCCACCACCTTGAGAAGCGCCGGCAGCTGGTTTACCGGATAAAGAGAGCCGGACAGGAAGAACACCGGAAAGATCACGAAATTCATGATTGCCGCGAAGTTGTCGAGTGTCCGGGTGAACGCGGCCACCAGCATGCCGATTCCCGCGCAAGCCAGCGACGTTGCGATCAACCCGATCACCAGTATTCCGAGCCGCGTTTCCTGCCCCAGATATCCCAGCAAAGCGAGCACGACCAGCAGCAGCAGCGCCTGAAGGATCGCGGCCAGCGCCGCAGCCAGCATCTTGCCGATGACGATCCAGTAGTGGGCAAACGGTGCAACGATCAGCATTCGCATCACGCCGGATTCCTTGTCGTAGACGACCGTAAGCGCCGCCAGCATTGCCCCGAACAACATGGTCATGCCCAGCACGCCCGGCACCAGGAACTGCTGGTAGCTCAGGCCGCTCGCCTTGCCGAGCACCGCGCCGAAACCGGCGCCGATCACGAACAGCCAGATCAGCGGCCGCACCATGGCCGCTACCAGTCTGGTGCGTTGACGGAACATGCGCACCACTTCGCGTTCCAGCACCGCATAGACCGGCCGCCAGGGCATCATCAGATCTTCCCTTCCGCGATCCACAGGAACACGTCGTTCAGATTCGGCCGGCGCCAGCGCAGCGCCTTGATTTGCGCGCCCAGTTCGCCCTGAAGCCGCGCGAGCGGCGTTACGTCCTCTTCGGCATAGCGAAACTGCGCGACGTCGCCGTCCTTGAGACAGGGGCCGAGTTTCGAGGCGAGCCGTTGCGAAAGCGCGTCGATATCCCGGCTTTCGATCTCCACGATATGCCTGCCCAGACTTTCCACCAGTTGCCGCGGCGGGCCGGACTGCACCAGTTTGCCGCTCTTGATGAACGCCACCCGGTCGCAACTGTCGGCTTCTTCCAGATAGTGCGTGGTGAGCAATACGGTCATCCCGGTGCGGGCGCGCAGCCTCTCGATGAAGCGCCAGATGTTGCGCCGGTTGGGCAGGTCGAGCCCGATGGTGGGTTCGTCCAGGAACAGGATTCTGGGGTGGTGGATCATCCCGCGCACGATGTCGAGCGCGCGGCGCATGCCGCCGGAAAGTGAACCGACGGGGCGATTGCTCTTGTCGGCGAGTCCGAATAATTCGAGCAGCTCCGCGGAGCGCTCGCGGATGACGGCCGGGGTCAGGTTGTATAGCAGGCCGGCGAAGCGCAGATTTTCGGCAACGGTGAGCGAGCGATCCAGCGCCGAGTCCTGGAAGACCAGTCCGATCGCGCCGCGCACCTTCACTGCCTCGTCCACCACGTCGTGGCCGGCGACCCGCGCCGAACCGCCGCTGGGGCGGATCAGCGTGGCCAGCATGTGGATGGTGGAGGTCTTGCCTGAGCCGTTCGGACCGAGCAGTCCGAAGAACTGGCCGGAGGCGATGTCGAGGTCGAGGCCGTCTACCGCCACCAACTGGCCGTAACGCTTCACAAGCCCGCTGGCACGCACGGCGAGCAGCGAGTCAGCCGCCTGTTTCATGAAACGGGAGTTTTTATCAGGCCGGCGTTTTGCTCAAGGCACGCGAATTCTTGTCGTCGCGGAACAGGATCGGCTTGACCTCGACCGCACGCGCCGGTATCTGCGCCTTGTCCACTGCGTCGGTTACCAGTTGATGATGAGGGGACAAGTCGCATACCGGGTCGGCGTTGGTGGCATCGCCGGTGAGCATGTAGGCCTGGCAGCGGCAGCCGCCGAAATCCTTGACCTTGTCCGGACAGGTGCGGCACGGCTCCTTCATCCACGCATCGCCACGGTAGGCGTTGAAGGCGGGCGAGTCGTACCAGATCGAGCGCAGGTCGTGGTCGCGCACGTTGGGAAAGGTGAGGCCGGGTAGCTGGCGCGCTTCGTGGCAGGGTAGCGCCAGGCCATCGGCGGTGATGGTGAGGAAAACCGAGCCCCAGCCGTTCATGCATGCTTTCGGGCGGTTTTCGTAGTAATCGGGAACGACGAAGAAAATCCGCATGCTGTTGCCCACGCGTTCGCGGAATTTATTGGTGACTTCCTCGGCCCGCTGCAACTGTTCGCGGGTCGGAAGCAGTTGGTTTCGGTTCACGTAGGCCCAGCCATAATACTGGGTGTTGGCGAGTTCCACGTACTCCGCTTCCATGGCCTCGGCCATCTCCAGGATCTGCTGGACGTGGTCGATGTTGTGCCGGTGCAGCACGCAGTTCAGCACCATCGGGTACTCGTATTTCTTGATCAGCTTCGCCACTTTCTGCTTGAGATCGAAAGTGCGGGTGCTCGACAGAAAGTCGTTCAGTTCCTTGGTCGAGTCCTGGAAGGAAAGCTGGATGTGATCCAGGCCGCCTTCCTTGAAAGCGCTGATACGCTTTTCGTTGAGCCCGACGCCGGAGGTGATCAGGTTGGAGTAATAGCCGAGCTTGCGCGCTTCCGCGACCAGGATCTCGAGGTCGTCGCGCACCAGCGGCTCGCCGCCGGAAAAGCCCAATTGCGTTGCGCCGATCTCGCGGCCCTGGCGCAGCACGCGCAACCAGTCCTCGGTCGACAGCTCCTGGCCGTAGGTCGTGTAGTCCACCGGGTTGTAGCAGAACACGCAGTGCAACGGGCACTTGTACGTGATCTCCGCCAGCAGCCAGAGCGGGTTACCCGGTTTGTTTGGGACGGATCCAGCCTTTTCCATGTACGTGCTCCAGAAAGACGATGACGTCCCCTCTCAGGTCCGCACCGGGAAACGTGTTTTGCAAATCCTCGACGATTGCGCGCACGTTGGATTTGCCGTCGATTCGCTTCATGATTTCTCCGGCGCTGCCCGGCAGCTTGACCATGCCTTCCGGATAAAGCAGGACGAAACCCTGTTGTGCCGGCTCCCACTGGAAGCGGAAGTGTCGGTGCAGTTCGAACACGGTATCGTCCGTGAATGTCGCGGTTTCAGGCATACCGTGTGTCGCCGATCCCGTAGTTGAGCTGAATCGAGTCGAGCATGCTCCACAGCACGTCGAGCTTGAACTGCAGGATGCCCAGCGCCCTTTCCTGCTCTTCGCGGGTCTTGAAATAATCGAGGGTGACCTTGAGTCCGTGCTCGACGTCGCGGCGCGCTTCCGACAGGCGCTTGCGGAAGTAGGAATAGCCCTCGGGTTCGATCCACGGATAGTGCTGCGGCCAGTTTTCCAGGCGCTTCTTGTGGATCTCGGGCGCAAACAATTCCGTCAGCGACGAACAGGCGGCCTCCTGCCAGGGCGCGCGCCGGGCGAAGTTGACGTAGGCATCCACCGCGAAGCGCACGCCGGGCAGCACGTGCTTGAGCGAAGTGATTTCTTCGCGTTTTAATCCGCATGCCTCGCCCAGGCGCAGCCACGCCTCGATGCCGCCCTCCTGCCCCTCGACGCCGTCGTGGTCGATGATGCGCTGGATCCACTTGCGGCGTTGTTCGCGGTCCGGCATGTTGGCAAGAATCGCTGCGTCCTTGATCGGGATGCTGATCTGGTAGTAGAAGCGGTTGTAGACCCAGCCTTGCACCTGCTCGCGGGTGCACTTGCCGCTGTTCATCGCGATGTGGAACGGGTGATGGATATGGTAGCGATTGCCCTTGGCGCGCAATTGGCTCTCGAATTCCTCTTTGCTCCACGGCAGATTTTCGGCTGCGCCCATGCGCGCTCCTGTTCAGAGTGTTACGTCCATTCCGTCGTACGCGACCTCGATGCCGCGGGTGTCCAATTCCTTGCGCTCCTTCGAGTCTTCGTCGAGGATGGGATTGGTGTTGTTGATATGGATCAGTATTTTGCGCGACGCCTTGAGCGGTTTGAGCACCTCCATCATGCCCCCGGGACCCGACTGTGGCAGGTGGCCGATGCCGCGCGCGTGTTTCTTCGAGATACCGAGTGTGATCATCTCGTCGTCGGTCCAGAACGTGCCGTCCACCATCAGGCAGTCGGCCTCCTCGAGAAAGGGCCTCAGGTGCGGCTCGTTTGCGCCGAGCCCGGGCGCGTAAAACAGCACTTTGCCGGAGCGCTTATCCCTGATGCGCATGCCAATGTTGTCGCCCTCGTGCGGGTTTTCGCGGTGCGGCGAATAGGGCGGCGCCTTGCTGGTTAGTGGTACGGCGGTAAAAGTGAGTTCTTCCGCGCCGATTACCGGAAACTCGTTGCCGGCCCTAGTAGGCACCTGGTGCCAGTGTACGCCGCAGTAGTGTTCGAGGATGTTGAAAAGCGGGTTGCCGGTGGTGAGGTCCTCGCGTGCCATGCCGGTACAGTAGATCTCCAGCGGCTTGCCCTCACGCAGCATCAGCAATCCGGTGGTGTGGTCGATTTGCG
>JBGQGT010000115.1:0-6887 GCA_041497595.1 Gammaproteobacteria bacterium | reverse complement strand
GCTGTCGGTGGTGAATGTGAGCAGCACGCTGGAACCGATCGCCGGGTCCCGGCCCATCCTTTGCATCGCCATCGGAACGAGTATTCCGACCAGCGCGCCGACCAGAAGGTTCAGGAGCATCGCGCCCATCATCACCACGCCTAGGGCAACATTATCGTAGAGCCACCACGCGAACAATCCCGCCACGCCTCCCCAGACCAGGCCGTTCAGCAGGCTGATCGCCAGTTCCTTGAGGATCGTCCGGCGCGCGTTCTCGGGTGTCACCTGCCCCAATGCGAGCGCGCGGATGATGAGCGTGGTGGTCTGATTGCCGGAATTGCCGGCTATGCCCGCGACAATCGGCATGAGCGTTGCAAGTGCGACCAGTTTCTCGATGGTGTCCTCGAACACGCCGATGACGCGCGAGGCGAAGAATGCCGTGCACAGATTCACGGCCAGCCACAGCCAGCGGTTCTTGGCGCTTTTCCACACCGACGCGAAAATGTCCTCCTCTTCGCGCAGACCTGCCTTGCCGAGGAGTTCGGCCTCGGACTCCTTGCGGATGAAGTCCACCACCGCGTCCACCGTCACGCGCCCTGCCAGCCGGTTGTTCTGGTCCACCACCGGCGCCGACACCAGATCGTAACGCTCGAATGCCTGTGCGGCTTTCTGCGCCTTGTCGTCCGGCGAGAACGAGATGAGCTCGGAGTTCATCACCGACGCCACCAGGACCTCCGGATCGGTGACGATCAGGCGGTTGATCGGCAGCACGCCCTTGATCGCTTCATCGCGGTCCACCACGAACAACTGGTCGGTATGGCCCGGAAGTTCATCCATGCGCCGCAGGTAACGCAGCACCACCTCCAGCGTGACATCGTCGCGCACCGACACCATATCGAAGTCCATGAGCGCGCCCACCGAGTCTTCCGGGTAGGACATCGCGGAACGCAACTGTTCGCGCTCCTCGACCGACAGCGACTGGAATACGCCCGCGACCACGTCCTGCGGCAGGTCCTGGACCAGGTCGGCAATCTCGTCGGTGTCGAGTTGCTCGGCCGCAGCCACCAGCTCCTGCGAGTCCATGTTGGCGATGAGGGTTCCCCGCACGGCGTCGGAGACCTCGAGCAGGATTTCGCCATCGCGCTCGGCCTTGACCAGGTCCCATACCACCAGGCGCTCTTCGCGCGGCAGCGCTTCAAGGACGTAGGCAACGTCGGCAGGGTGGAGCTTGTCGAGCTTCTTCTGCAGCTCCGCGAGGTTCTGCTTGTGGACGAGCGATTCCACCAGCTCGTGGCGAGGCATGTCCTGTTTATGGACCATGCTCTCGACGATCCGGTGTTTCTGCAGGAGCGCCCTTACCTGATCGAGGGCCTCCTGCACGCTTGGCGTGCGCTTCCTTTCCGCGACTCGCGGCATTTTTGTCGGCTCAGGCTAGATGGCGGCTGAAAAGGTCCGGCATTGTAGGAACAAAGGATTACGGCAGTCCAACACCGCAGATGTCTTCGTCCCGCGGGCCGGCGGGGGCAAACCCCCAAGGCAAAAGCGCGCGGCATTGCGCCGCGCGCATCGGAGCAGCGTGAAGCGGGTTTATTGCGGGGCGGGCACGCGGGTAGCCTGCCAGGACACGAACTGCAGTCCGCCGTCGCGCTTGGCCCAAACTGTATGGAAGCGCAGTTCCACGGACAGATCCTGGCCTTTCACCGTGACGTCGAAGGTGGCCTGGCCGGAGAGGATGGCGATGCAGCCGTAAGTGCGTACCGTAACGCCGCTGCGCCGCATGGTCCGGTACTTGACCGTGCCGGAACGCATGGAGTCGATGTACGTCGCCTTGTTGTCCACCACGGCGGAAGAGTGGATATACACCAGGTCGTTGCCGAACAGCTTTTGCATAGCGGCGAAATCGTTGGTGGTCTGCGCCTCGTAGCGGTCATCCTCCGCCGCCAGCGCTTCATCCGCCGTCACCGGACCGCCGCATTCTTCCGCACGCGCCATCCCGGCGGCGCCGATACCCAGAATTGCACAACCAAACAGCAGAGCCAATAACCGTTTCATGATTTCCCCCTTTTCATTGGTTTCGTTGTGAATGGATAGCGGCGTTGACCGCTCGCGCAAACACCGGCTTCGGACTACTGGCGTTTAAACGTCGAATCCTTGATTACGGTGCAACCCTGGATGCTGTATTCCGAGTAAGAATCCTTGCAGCCCTTCCGTTGCGCCTCCAGGTGCTCCTTCTTGCCTCCCTACTGCGGCGTGAGCACGGCGAGCGGCCTGGAATCGCAGCGTACCTTTTTGTTCGCCATGCGCGCCGGGTAAATCGAAAGCTTGCCGTTTTTCCAGGCGTAGCCGAAGCGTTTGTTGTCGGCGCCGTCTTTGAGATCTTCGGTCTGCAGATACTCGCAGCCCGCTCCTGGATCATTCAGCGACAGTTCATAGACGAACTTTTGGTCCGGCCAGCGCGCTTCACCGGATTCGCTGAACTCCCAGTCCCGGCCTTGCTCGTCCTTGTAGCGGCCGGCGAGGACCAGCCGGTTGAGATACGGGCTGATTTCGCCAGGAAGCAGGGTGTAGTCCGCCCACCTGCCTTTCATCAGGAAGATCTCCGCAAAGCGCAGCCGGTCGAACTTTCCCTGCGCATTTTTGGTCCCCTGGAAGTAAATGTACTTCACTTCGTCGCTGGTCATCGGCCGGTCGGCCGCCCCAACCACCAGCCGATAGGCCCCGGGTTTCGCGTCCGGTTCGATGTCGAGTACCGTTTGCACCGAAGCCTTGTTGAAATCGGTCACCACGATCGGAACGGCGCGGCCCTCGCGCTTGATGGCGATCACCACCGGCGGCGTCTTTTTCGCCGCCGCGTGCGGGCTCCGAACCTCGGTTAATGCTTTTACATACTGCTCATTGATCCAGATGCCCTCGATGTCGCGCAGATAGACGCGATCCCTGGAAGGCGGGGACGGATTCTGCGCCAGCGCGGAGGCGCACAAGATCGCAGCCAGGATCGCCGGCACGGCGCACAGGGTTCGAATTGCATTGAATCCAGGAATCATCGCTCGCTCTTTGAAAAAAATCATTCAGGATTGCGCGACCGCCGGCCTGCGTTTCCAGAAGCCGGTCGCCTTTTCGAACGCGTGCGCGATCTGCAACACGCCAAAATCGTCCCGATAGCGGCCGACGATCTGCAGGCCGACCGGCAGGCCGTTGCGGCTGAAGCCGCACGGGACAGATATCGCCGGCGAGCCGGTCACGGTAATGTAATAGCACGAGCGCATCCAGTCGATGTAGCTTTCCATCCTGATGTCGTTGATTTCGGTCACGTAGGGCACGTTGACATCAAACGGCAGTACCTGTGCCACCGGTGCGACCAGAAAGTCGTAGTCGTCCATGAACTCGCGCATGCGGTGGAACAGTTGGGTGCGCTTGGACTCCGCGGCGCCCACCTGCGGGCCGGTAAGCCACGCGCCTTCCTCGATGTTCCAGATCACCGTGTCCTTCATCAGACTGCGCTTGGATTTCAGCAGTTGGCCGTAGGAAAGCTCGAAATTCCAGGCACGCATCACCTGGAAAATCTCATCGGCATCGCGCAGATCCGGCGTGGCGTCTTCGACCACGCAGCCGAGATCGGCGAAGACCCGGCGTTGCGCTTTCAATGCCTCGGCCACCTCCGGCTCCACCGGCAGACCGCCGAGGTCCGCGCTCCAGGCAATGCGCGTGCCCTTGAAGTCGCGCGCCAGCGGCCGCGCAAACGACAACCCCGGTTCCTGCAGCGAGATCGGCGAGCGCGGATCGGGACCGGCAATGGCTGAAAGCATTAGCGCCGCGTCCTGCACCGTGCGCGCCATCGGCCCGACCACCGACAGCGGGAACCAGGCCGAGAAGCTCGGCCAATTCGGCACGCGCCCGGCCGAGGGGCGCATGCCGACGACGTTGCAGAAGCTCGCGGGGTTGCGCAGCGATCCGCCCAGGTCCGAGCCATCCGCGATCGGAGCCATCCCGCAGGCCAAAGCCACGGCCGCACCGCCGCTGCTGCCGCCGCAGGTCTTGGAAAGGTCGTAGGGATTCCTGGTGGCGCCGAACACCGGATTGAATGTCTGCGAACCGGCGCCGAACTCCGGCGTGTTGGTCTTGCCTACCGTGACCGCGCCGGCCCGCTTCAGCCGTTCGACGATGATTGCGTCCACCTCGGGCACGAAGTCGCGATAGATCGGCGAGCCAAACGTGGTGCGAATGCCCTTGGTCACGGCGAGGTCCTTGTGCGCCACCGGCAGCCCGGCGAGCGGCCCGGGATCGTCGCCGCGGGCAAGCGCCGCATCCACCGATTGCGCTCCGCTGCGTGCCAGTTCGGGAAGATAAGTGACGATCGCGTTGACTGCCGGATTCACTCTCTCCGTCTGCGCCAGGTGCGCGTCCATGACCTCCAGCGCGGACAGCTCACGCGCACGAATGCGCCGGACCAGTTCGTGGGCGGGCAGAAAACAGATTTCGTCGGCTTTCATCGCGGTTTCCAGGCCGGGCGGTTGCGCAAAAAGCGCTCATGGTAGCGGAATCCCGAAAGTTGCAGGGCAACGTGAAGAACCAGGGCCACACTCTCACCTCGGTGAGCGCTTCAGTTTTGGTCGTCAGCGAGGCAAAGGCGCAAGCGGGCGCATGAGGGCTTCGCGGAAAGGCGCGCCGGGGGCGGCGGGGTCGAGAACGACCTCGCCATCCTTGACGGTTACTCCGGCGCGCACCAAAACCCGCTTGAAGTCCGGAAAATCGTCGCTTTCGAACTGCTCGTGCATCACGTCGCCGAATACCGTGGTGCCGGTAATGCGGTCCAGCGTGGCGATGAGTTCGTCCGCGCTCCAGCGCCGCTCCGGCGCGAGACAGCACTCGGCAAGGCCCGCAAGCGCGGTATCGAGCGAATGTCTGCCCTGGGTGATTTCGCGCAGCCGCAGGTCGGCATCGAGCATCATGGCTGCACCCGCCCAGTACACCCGCAGATAGTTGCCGCGGACGGCGACACGTTCGCTCGCCTGCGCCAGGCGCAGGCCCGTGCCGGCGCGGGTACCGCGCTGGAATCCGGCGATCAGGCGGCTCCAGCCTTCCTGCGGTTCGATCGCAGCGCCGCGCACCATCAGCACGTTCTGCAGATAAGTCGGCAATCCTTCGAACAGCCAGGCGTCGCGTGCGGCGACATACGGCAGGAACAGATGCGACATCTCGTGGGTGAGGCTCCAGTCGCGATCGAATTCCTCAGGGGCGCGGACGGGGTCGATGAACAGGTGCACGCCCGCGCCGCCGCCGCGTGAAACGTAAGCCCACGGCACCGGCCCGCGCCCGCGCGGCGTCGGCGCCACGATCACCTGCACCGATTCGACCGGAAAGCGTCCATACAGCGTGGTCACGTTGTGCGCGGCGCCCCTCACCCAATGCTCGGCGCGAGCCTGTTGCGCGGGGGTCAAGCCGCCGAGGAACACCAGGCGCAGCAGCGCGCCCGGCACGACAATCTCTCTTTCCGCGAATCGCCCGAACGCGGCAATGGCCGGCCAGTTGTAAGGCGTCGGACCGAGCCGGAAAGTCGGTTTGGCCGCGACCGTGCGCGCCCACGGCACCGATACAGCGACGCCCGCCGGAAGAACGAACGACAACTCCACGCCGGCGCCTTCCTCAAGCTCCCCCGGGCGCCACAACCAGTCGCCCACCGAGGTCAGCAGATCGCGGCCGATGCGGCGCGTCTCGGGGCCGCCGGTCTGGGCAGCGCTGGTTGCCGGACGCAGTTTGACGCGGTAGTCGACGCAGGCATTGTCCGGGGCCCCGTCGAGCGCGATGAGTTCGCCGCCCTGCGGTTGCAACAGTCTGCCGGACAGACGCACTTCTTCGAGAAAGGTCCGTGCGCCGCTGGTTTCGGCCACCAGCGCGCCAGGAACCTTGCCGTCGAAGCAGGCTTTGACTGCAAGAAGATCGAGCGATTCGCCGACCACCACGATGTAACGATGCAGAGGCGCGGCGGATGCCGCAGCAGCGGCCAGAAGCGTCAAGGTGACCAGCGAGATTCCTTTGGCCAGTTGCGCGCGGGCGCAACCACCGCAAAACTTCGACACCGGAACACGCCTCAATTGGCTGGTACCTGGATGCCGATGCCGCGCGCCATCATCACCGCCAGAAACGGAATCAAAGCGAACAGGACAAGTTCAGCCAGCACGTAGCGGCGCGTGCGCAGCACTTCGAAATCCGCCGCCACCGCACCAGCGCCCGACTTGAGCATACGCATCCAGCGCAGATACTGCATCGTGGGGGGGACGGAAATCAATCCAACGGCGACGAACAGCGCCAGCTTGAGGTAGAAGACCGGGTTGTGGAGGTAAAAACCGGCGCCCTTGCCGAACCAGACCAGTCGCGCTGCTCCGGTCGCCAGGGCGAGCACCGCCGCGATCAGGTAGAGCAGATCAATGCGTGCAAGCAGCTTCACTTTTTCCCGTGCCAGCCCGGGAACGCAGATCAAATACTCGATCGCGAGAAACACCGCGATCAGGATCATCGCCGCGAAATGCAGGTAAACCACCAGGACCTCAGTCACGGCAATCTCTCACAGGTCGGGAACTTCGCTGATCACCAGCACCCCGGTTTCCATGATCGCGTCGCGCAGCTGCTTCTCCCTGCCCTCCGGAGCGAATTCGATGCGGTTACCTCTGGCCGTGATGCCGAGCGACCGATAGGTCTGCGCCAAATCGGGGAAATCCTTCGAGGCCACGTGCTGGTCGTAGAGCTCGCGAAATACCGTCGTTCCGGTAATCTCGTCGAGCTTGTCGAACAACTCGCGCCCGCTCCAGGCGCGTTCCGCGGAACTGCAACATTCGTTGAGCGCGGCGAGCGCAGTGTCCATGGATTGCTTGCCGGCGGTAATCTGGCGCAGCCGCACGTCGGCGATAAGT
>JBGQGT010000114.1:0-6969 GCA_041497595.1 Gammaproteobacteria bacterium | reverse complement strand
TTTGGCGGAGGGAGTCAACCCAGGCGTTTTACCACCTCGGTAACCACGACCTCGTCGCGATATTTGTCCCGCATCCTGCGTCCGGCGATGATTGTCTTCTTCACCATGAGGTCTTTCGATTGCGGTCTGATCAACGCATCGATGTAATCGGCGGCGTTCGCGATCGGCGGGTGCACGGGAGTCTTATTGTCCATAAGGCGGGCGGGGAGAGTTGTAAAGTGCCTGCACAAACTAACACGCCTCCCCGCGTGAAAATGTGACACTTTGTTGACACGCGATTACCGGATGTAAAAGCGCGAGCCTTTCAAAAGATTAGCGGGTGCTCCTAAAGTGGCATCGACCCCCTTGTTGCCTCTTTTTTGCACAGGACCCCGGGGCCCGCAGCGCGAGTAAGTCGGGCTAACTCCCGAAAATCCGCAGCAGCGCGGTCCCGAAACGCGCAATCGCGAGCAGGTTGGCCGTCACCGCCGCCAGCACCACGATAGCGATCAGCATTCTCGTTGTGCCTTGCGAGCCGAACCACGCCAGCCACGCCAGCCGCAGACCCGCGGCGGAGAACACCGGCACGATCAGCAGCAGCGGCAGCATCAGCAGATAGCTCAGGGTGGCGTGCTGATCGAGCGGCACGCGATTGAGCATGTTGCCGAACCACAGTGTCGCCGCACCGATTGCGAGGCTCGCGCCTGCGGCCAGCGGCGCGGAACGCCGCCACCAGGGCTCAATGCTCGGATCTTCCTGCTCGGGCAGCGGCGCGGAGGATTCGTTTTCAGACACCGGCGGCAGCGAGTTTCCCTCGTATGTCTTCGATGCGCTTGCGGTTCACGCCGAAATCGCTGTAGCCCAGGCGCGACGCGGAACGCACGTGAATGACCCGCTCGTTCGGCGGGAAGTAGAATTCGACATCGTCCACGTAGCCGATCAGCTTGCTGGTGAACTCCGCATAGAGATAGTCGGCCCGCTCCTCGACGATGCTGGTGCGCGGCGTACTCTCGATGATCGATTTGAGCGCCGCCATCGCCGGCTCGGCCGTGCCGTTGTAGCGAAGCGGCGCGATCTGGTGATAGCCGCCGGTGGCCCGGCTGCTTACCGCGTTCGGTGAAGCCGGTACAGGTTTGAGCAGCCCGTTCCTGACGCCAAGGTCGTTCGGACGCCTGCCGCTGAATAGCCCCATTGTCTGTCCTCGCTGCGCCTGTTCGGTCCGGCGAAAGAGCGGACATATTAGCGCGTTGCCCGGCAAAAGACTCCCGAAGTTCGCCGGTGAGGACACGCGGGCGCATGGCCGGGCTTGCGGCGGTTTCGTGTATGCATTAACTTCACACTGGCTCAAGTCCAATCCCGGGTGTGGCGGACACTTCCATGCACGATCCAGCATCGCTGAAATCCTTTGCCTGTTCTTCCGTGCTGGTGCTGGGCTTGCTGGCCGCCGGCGCGATCGCGGTCACGCGCGACCAAACGGACGAGGCCGCGCTCTCCGCGGGCACCTTCACGGTCGAGCGATTCGACAAGGCGGCGTATTCCGAACCCGCGCCGGTGCTCAACAACAAGCAGCGGCAGTTCTTCATGGTGGGCCGCAACATCTTCCACCGGCAGTGGGCGTCGATCAATTCGCTCAACGGCGACTGGGGGCTGGGACCGACTTTCATCGCCGACCGCTGCAGTGCCTGCCACGTCAACGCCGGGCGCGGCGGCCCGCCGGCTTCTCGCGACGAGCAACTGCTGTCCATGCTGGTGCGGCTGAGTCTTCCTGGCGAGGGCCGGCATGGCTCGCCGCGGCCGCATCCGCACTATGGCGATCAGCTGCAGAATCATTCGCTCGATGGCCGCAATGTCGATTTCGCCTATTCGGGCTCGCCCGTGCCTCCGGAAGCGGATCTTTACATGGACTGGGAGGAACGCGTCTTCTCGTTCCCGGACGGCGAGACTGTTGAACTGCGCACGCCAAAGTTGCGCATCGAGAACCTCAACTTCGGTCCGCTCGGCGCGGACGTCATGATGTCGGTTCGCATTGCGCAGCCGATCTTCGGCCTCGGTTTTCTGGAAGCGGTATCCGAACAGACCCTGGCCGACATTGCGCGCGCGCAGAAGGCGCTGGGATTCAACGGGCGACCGAACCATGTCTGGGATGCCGTCAACAATCGCACGGCGCTCGGCCGCTTCGGCTGGAAGGCCAATCAGCCGTCGCTGAAACAGCAGATCGCGTCGGCCGCGATCGGCGACATGGGCCTTTCGTCGAGGCTGTTTCCGGATCAGAACTGTCCGCCGGTGCAGGAGATCTGCGCGCGCCACCTGCCCGGCAATTTTCCGGAGATCATCAATCACGAGATCGACGCGCTCGATCTATGGTTGCAGGGCCTGGCCGTGCCGGCACGCCGCGGTATCAATGATCCCGAAGTGCGGCGCGGCGAGAAACTGTTCGCCGAGGCGAAGTGCGCGGTGTGCCACGTGCCCGAGATGAAGACCGCCGAGAAGTTTCCGCCCTTGCCGCAACTGGCGAACCAGACCTTCCGTGCTTACACCGACCTGCTGCTGCACGACATGGGCGAGGAACTCGCCGACGGCCGCCCGGACTTCAAGGCCGGCCCGCGCGATTGGCGCACCCCGCCGCTGTGGGGATTGGGGTTGTCGCAAACGGTAAATGGCAGCACCGCGATGCTGCACGACGGCCGCGCCCGCAATGTCACGGAAGCCATTCTCTGGCACGGGGGCGAAGCGGAAGTCTCGCGCGAAGCGTTCCGCATCATGCCGAATGCCGACCGGAAAGCGCTGCTGAAGTTCGTAGAAGCGATCTAGAGTATGACGGAAGAGATTGCTACCAACTACGAAGTCGCGGGTAACACTAATTATGCACACTGCAGTCCTGACCCACTTACCGACACTGAGCCGATACGAAGACGGGCTCCAATTTCTCTTCACCCCTGCTTGGAATCGGCGCCACATTCCGGCGGCGATGGGATTGCGGTGCCGCCTCCTGCGTTCCCCACTGGTGCTCAGCTAGTCATTCTTGGCTCCCTTGTCGATCCAGACCCTGATGATTTCCACTTGTTCCTTGGCCAACGAAACTCCCCCTTCCGGCATGTTGAGCGATGGATGGGCTTTATGCTCGATCAGGCGCTGCAGGGTGCTGGACACGCTGGAGCCCGGAACGATGACCGGCCCGAATTTTGTTCCTTTCATGACGTCGCTATAGCTCTCCACGCTGAAACCGCTTTCCGCATAGCCTCTGCCGCTGGCGGAATGACAGGCAAGGCAATATTTCTGCAGCACCGGTTTCACGTCCTGTTCAAAACTGACCGCCTTTTTTGTTGAGCAGCCCCCGCCTAGAACGAGGGATATCAGCGCGGCTGCCATTGCCAGGCGTTTATCGGTAACCATGTGCTCCTCCTGTCGGGTTGTGACCTTGCCCCTGTTTTCCGTATCCCATTGCCGAGTCTATATACGCGGCCTGCCTGAGCCGATCGGCGAACCACTCTCTTTCTAACTACGAATGGCCCGGCGTCGAATTCAGTCGACGATGATTGTAATCCACCATTACCATCCCTGATCAGTCCCGCTCTCCATTGACCTTCGTCGGGTCGCGCTACTACCAAAGGGCTACCACGACTACACCGACACCAGCCACTGTCAAATTGCCGCCTACGCTCAAGAAGCGCATTGCGACGCTGGTCAAGGAAACCGGCCAGTCCGTGCACGCATTCATGCTGGAGGCAATTGCAGAAAAAGTCGAACTCACCGAGAAGCGCCGTAGTTTCGTGGAGGATGCGCTTGAAGCCGAACGGGAGATGGAAGCGTCCGGTCTTGCGTACGACGCGCCGGACGTGCACCGCTACCTGCGCGACCGGGCGCAGGGAAAGCAGCCTGAACGGCCGCAGCCCAAGTCTTGGCGCAAATAAAGTACGCTGCCCGGGCCTGGAGCGATATTGAATAGCAACGACCGGCGTCCCCGGTTTCTCGTCACGAAATGTCACATTGAATGGCAGGTTGCAACTTGGCGTACCCTGCGGCTGTCAATGTGAACATGCAAAGCCCAGCCCATCGTGACCGGACCCATCGCGCGCGACCTCGGGATCCTCTGTACGCCAACACACAGAGCGCCGCGGTTCACTGGAGGATACTTGCCATGAAGTGGGATTGCCGTAAAGCCGGGTGGGCTGCCGGCGACTGGCATCACGGCCGCAAGCAATGGCCGGGCCGTCGATTCGGCGTACTTGCATCGGCCCCCGCGCAGGACATCCGCCAAACGAGGAGTGACTCATGAAAGCACGCGCCAAGTTCCTGTCGACGCAATTGCTCGCGCTGCTGCTTTGCGTGTCCATTGCCTTCGCGCAGACAACCCCGCCAGTGCCGGTCCAGCCCGTGTTCACGCAGGAGGAACTGGACCAGATGCTGGCTCCGATCGCCCTCTATCCCGATTCGCTGCTGTCGCAGATTCTGATGGCATCGACCTATCCGATCGAGATCGTTCAGGCCGCGCGCTGGTCCAGAGCCAATCCCAACCTCACGGGCGACCAGGCGGTGACGGCGGTCGAGCAGGAAAACTGGGATCCCAGCGTCAAGTCGCTGGTCGCGTTTCCGCAGATCCTCGCCATGCTGGACGAGAAGCTGGACTGGATGGAGCGGCTGGGCGACGCATTTCTTTCCCAGGAGCAGCAGGTGATGGACACGGTCCAGGACTTGCGGCAGAAGGCGCTGGAAGCGGGCAACCTCAAGTCCAACGAAATCGTGCGCGTGGAGCCTCAGGGGCAGACCATCGTTATCGAGCAGGCGAATCCCCAGGTCGTTTACGTGCCGTACTACAACCCGACTGTGGTTTATGGGCCGTGGTGGTGGGCGGACTATCCGCCCGTCTACTGGGGACCGTGGCCCGGCTACTACGAGCGTCCGGGATTCGGCGCGGGGTTTTTTTGGGGCGTCGGGATTACGCTGGGCGTGGGATTTTTCTTCGGCGCCTTCGACTGGCCGCATCGCCACGTCAGTGTCGTGAACGTCAACAACTACTACTACCGGCCCGGTCCACGCGTTGCGAACGGCCCGCCGGGTGGCTGGCAGCATGATCCAGGCCACCGCCGCGGCGTTCCCTATCGGGACCCGGTGCTGCGCCAACAATTCGGCCGCCACGACGCGAGGCCCGACGGGCGACGCGAATTCCGCGGGAACGAGCCGAACCGGGTGCAGGGTCCCGGCACTCCCGGCAGTCGTCCTGATGCGCGCAATATCCCCGGCAGTCGGCCGGCGCAACGCGACCGCGCCCAGCCAGGCGCCAGCGGCAACGCCCGGCCGAATGCGCCCGATGTGGGCCGGCCCGAACCGCGCAGCGTTCCGGTTCCACGGAACGCCGGCACTGCGCCCAGCCGCCCGAATGTGCCCGACGTCGGCCGCCCCGAACCGCGCAACGCTCCGATTCGACCGAACGTCGGCACTGCGCCCAGCCGCCCGAATGTGCCCGACGTCGCCCGCACGGAACCACGTCGCGTTCCAATCCGTCCGACTCCGCCCATCGCAGTGACTCGCCCCAATGTCGAACCACGGCCGCAAATTTTCGAGGGGGTCGGCCAGGGCGCGGTGGTGCGTGATTCCAGCGTTCGCGGGCGTGTCAGTTCCGAGCGAATGGCCCCGGCCGCGCGACCGCAGGGCGCTGTTCCCGCTCCGCGGCAGGGCGGCAACGCTCCCGCCCAGCGGCCGTCCGGCGGTGGTCGAGACAAAAGCGGAGAACCGCGTCAGCAGCAGCGATAGCCCGATGATCCGACCGCCCTTCAACAACTCCATTGCGTCGAGGAGAAGATGGTGAACATGCCCGAGCGAACGGTTTGGCATATGCACGGCTGGCAAAGGCTGCTGAGGACGATCGGGGCACTCGCGCTCTGTGTCATGGCACCCCTGGCGACGGCCGGGACTTCAGTGCAAAAAAGCTTCGAGACTCCCGAGGCAGGCGTCAACGCACTGGTCGAGGCGGTCAAGTCGAACGATCAAAAGATGCTGCGTTCGATTCTGGGCCCTCACAGCCGCAAGCTTGTCCGTTCGGGTGACGAGGTCGCCGACGCGCACAACCGCGAAGCGTTTATCAAGAAATACAGCGAAGCCAGCAAGATCGCGCTCGAAAGCGACACACAGGCAACACTCATGATCGGCGATGACGAGTGGCCCATGCCGATCCCGCTGGTGAAATCCGGCGGCCGTTGGCGCTTCGATGCCACGCAAGGCCAAAAGGAGATTCTCGCCCGTCGCATCGGCGCCAATGAACTGGCGGCGATCCAGGTCTGCCTTGCGATCGTCGATGCCGAGCATGAATACACGGCGCAGGATCGGGCCGGCGATGGCGTCCCGCACTATGCGGCCCGGTTCGTGAGCACGCCGGGCAACCACGATGGACTTTACTGGGAGACACAGGCGGATGAGCCGCCGAGTCCGCTCGGGCCGTTGCTCGCGGCCGCGGCCAATGACGGTTATGCGAAATCAGAGCCCAGGGCCCTTGCTCCCTACCATGGTTATTACTACAAGATCCTCACCAGCCAGGGCGCGGATGCGCCGGGCGGCGCTTACGAGTATTTCGTCAAGGGCAAGATGATCGGCGGATTCGCGGTCCTCGCCCATCCGGCGCGTTACGGCGCATCCGGCATCATGAGTTTCATGGTCAATCATGAAGGCGTGGTTTACGAAAAGAATCTGGGCCGGAAAACCACCGAGGTCGCCGCAAAGATCACGAGCTTCAATCCCGACGCGAGCTGGAAAAAACAGTAAGCGCGCTTGACCTGCGCGGAAGGGTCGTGAACGAGTGAAGGGTGAAGGGTGAGTGGTGAAGGGGGAAGGGTGAAGGGTGTAAATCTCTAGCCCCTGGACGCTGACGCCTGTCGCGGCGCCTTTCATGCATTCACCCTGCGCGCCTTCACCGTTTCTTTCACCCTTGTTCTTCTCAAAGCCAAACCCCGACACCAACGCCGGCGAGCCCATCCCGAACTATGTCTGGGATGCCGT
>JBGQGT010000113.1:0-7035 GCA_041497595.1 Gammaproteobacteria bacterium | reverse complement strand
GAAATGTCCACGCCGTGGACGACCTTGGTACTGCCGAAGGATTTGCGAACCTGCTTGAGCTCGACCGAGGCCATTTACGCGAACCTGGAGCGGTACTGATCTGACGGTCGCGGCGCGCGGATCGCGCCGACAGGAAGGGCGGTGCCGCGGTCCATCCCCTCTCCCCCTTGTAATGGTTTTGTCCGTTGCAGTCTAAAGTAAACCGCGGCGCAGCAGCAAGGGCAGATTCGGCGGCCGGGCCGCCTGTGGCATACTTACGCCACTCGATCGTTCTGAAGAAATTAAAGGGGGAGATTCAGTGGCTGGAAGACTCAACGGCAAGGTGGCTTTCGTCACCGCCGCGGCACAGGGCATCGGACGCGCGACCGCGCTCGCGTTCGCGCGCGAAGGCGCGAAAGTCTGGGCCACCGACGTCAACGAGGCAAAACTCGCGGAACTCAAAGGCAAGCCCGGCATCGAAATGCGCAAACTCGACGTGCTCAACGACGCCGAAATCGAGAAACTCGCAAGGGAAATCGGCGCGCCGAACGTCATCTTCAACTGCGCCGGCTTCGTCCACCACGGCACCGTACTGCAATGTTCGGACAAGGACTGGGACTTCTCCTTCAACCTGAACGTGCGCAGCCACTATGTAGTCATCCGCACTTTCCTGCCGAAGATGCTCGAAAAGGGCGGCGGCTCGATCATCAACGTCGCCTCCGTGGCCGGCAGCATCAAGGGCATCCCGAACCGGTTTGTCTACGGCGCATCGAAGGCAGCGGTCATCGGACTCACCAAGTCGGTAGCGATCGATTACGTGAAGCAGGGTATCCGCTGCAATGCGCTGTGTCCGGGCACGGTGGATACGCCATCGCTGGGCGAGCGCATCAACGCCTTCGATGATCCGGTGCAGGCGCGCAAGGACTTCATTGCGCGCCAGCCGATGGGCAGGCTGGCAAAGGCCGAGGAACTCGCCGAAATTTCGGTGTTCCTTGCCTCCGACGAATCGGTTTTCATGACCGGCCAGGCCGTGATCATGGATGGCGGCATCACGATTTGAGGGGCGAGGTGCGAGGGACGAGGGATGAGGGAAAAGCAATTTAGCCCTTGTCCTTCACTCCTTCACCCTTCACGCATTTGAAGTTCAATTTCATCGCAGGAGATAAAAAATGAAGCTGGTACGTTATGGGGAAGCAGGAAAAGAGAAGCCGGGGATTCTGGATGCGCAGGGGGCGATTCGCGACCTGTCCGGCGTGGTGAAGGACATCGACGCAGCCGCGGTGTCGCCCGAGGGCCTGGCCAAGCTGCGCGGCGTGAAGGTGGACAGCCTGCCGAAGGTGGGCGGCAACCCGCGCCTCGGAGCGCCGATAGCAAACGCGCCCAAGCTCATCTGCATCGGTCTGAACTATGCGGATCACGCCAAGGAGTCCAATCAGCCGATCCCGGCCGAGCCGGTGGTATTCATGAAGGCGATCAGCGCCATCACCGGACCGAACGACGACGTGAGGCTGCCGAAGGGTTCGAAGAAGGGCGACTGGGAAGTCGAACTCGCCTTTGTGATCGGCAAGAAGGCGCAGAGCGTGACCGAAGCCGACGCACTGAATTACGTGGCGGGCTACATGATCTGCAACGATGTTTCCGAGCGCGAGTGGCAGCTCGAGCACGGCAGCCAGTGGTCCAAGGGCAAGAGCTTCGACACCTTTGCCCCGCTTGGCCCGTGGTTGGTCACCGCCGACGAGATCAAGGATCCGCAGAGCCTTTCCATGTGGCTGGACGTGAATGGCCAGCGCAAGCAGACCGGCAACACCAACACCATGATCTTCGGCGTGAAGAAGCTGGTTTCCTACCTGTCCTACATTTGCACGCTGACACCCGGTGACGTGGTCAGCACCGGCACTCCGCCCGGCGTCGGCATGGGCATCAAGCCGGCGCCCCAGTTCCTCAAGTCAGGCAACGAGATGCGGCTGGGAATCGACGGCCTGGGCGAGCAGAAACAAAAAGTGATTGGTGGTTAGTGGCTGGTGGCCAGGAAAACGAGCGGGAAGGTGAAAGGGAAAAGGTTAAAGTGACAATCTGCATTGCCTTCTTACTTTCCTCTTTGACCTTTTGCCTTTCGGCTTTCACCTTTCAACTGAATTCTTCGCAGCACTCAGTACTCAGCACCAGGAAAAGGCGCACTCCGGTGCGCCTTTTTTATCGCCCGATTCGGGCTATGATGGCTCGACATGATCCCGGGAAAACTCTCATGACTCGCCTCGCGGCACTTCTGGCACTCGGCGCTTTTTCGGCCGGGAACGCCATGTCGGTCGAGCAGGGACTCGGTCCGGATGAGATTGGCATTTCCGCACCCGCGCAGATCACGTATTCGCTGGACGCCAGGCCGAAACCGGGGCGGCTGGATTTTGACTTTCGCGCGGGCGATTCGCACGCCTGGCTCAACGACGGCGGCGATTTTCAGGTGAGCGGCTGGATCAAGCACACCGGATTGCTGTGCGCCACCTACCGCTTGGGCGTGCGATTCGGCGTTGGATCGCCGGGATGCCTGAACGTGGAATGGATCACCGGGCCGATGTTCGTGACTACCGAATTGCAGTGCAACGACGCGCGCATCGAGCACACCGGCGGCGACACCGACGCCGGGCTCGGCAAACGGATCGCCACGATCACCTGTGGGGAGCGTGTTGTCCGCTGCACCGGCAACTGCAAGTAGTTCGCGCCCGATCGCCGGAATCCGGTAATTGCATCGCTCAATGCCGCAATCAACACCGCATTCCCGCCGCCTCTGCACCGCGCCGATGATGGATTGGTCGGACCGGCATTGCCGGTTCTTTTTCCGCCAACTGTCGCCGCATGCGGTGGTTTACACCGAGATGGTGACCACCGGCGCGCTGATCCACGGCGACGTCGAGCGGCACCTGCGCTTCCACCCCGCCGAACATCCGGTGGCGCTGCAGCTCGGCGGCAGCGAGCCCGTGGATCTCGCCCGCTGCGCGACGCTTGGACAGGCGTACGGTTACGACGAGGTCAATCTGAACTGCGGCTGCCCGTCGGAGCGCGTGCAGCACGGCGCATTCGGGGCCTGTCTGATGGCCGAACCGCAGCTGGTGGCCGATTGCGTGAAGGCGATGCAGGATGCCGTGGCCGTTGCGGTCACGGTGAAGCACCGCCTGGGTATCGACTCGATCGAGGACTACGACTTCGTGCGCCGCTTCGTAGAAACCGTCGCGGCCGCGGGCTGCAGGACTTTTTTCGTCCACTCGCGGAATGCCATCCTGAAAGGCCTGTCGCCGAAGGACAACCGCGCGGTCCCGCCGCTGAAATACGACTACGTCTATCGGCTGAAGCGGGAATTCCCTGAGCTTGGTATCGTCATCAACGGCGGCGTGGAAACGCTGCAGGCGATCGAGCAACAACTCCAGCACGTGGATGGCGTCATGCTCGGGCGCACGGCTTATCACGATCCCTATGTGCTCGCCGCCGCGGAGGCGAGGCTGTACGGCGACCCGCCGCCTTCGCGCGCGCAGATCGTAAAGGTGATGTTCGAGTACGCCTCCGAAGAAGTTGCGCGCGGCACTTCGTTGCGCGCCATCGCCCGTCACATGCTCGGCCTTTATCACGGTCAACCCAATGCCAGGCTGTGGCGGCGCATGCTCTCGGATGCCGGCATGCTCGCCGCCAACCGCCCCGAACTTCTGCTGCAGGCAGTGCGTGCGACCGAGAGCGCACAGGCCGAGTTCGCCGCGGAACTGGAATAAACTTGCTGCAACAGATAACTCGGGCGACAGATTTCGAAAGGAAGAACGCGCCAATGGAATACGTCAATCTGGGAAAGACCGGCCTCAAAGTCTCGCGCATCTGCCTCGGCTGCATGAGCTACGGCTCGTCCAAGTGGCGCGACTGGGTGCTGGATTACGATCAGTCGAAGCCGTTCTTCAAGCGCGCGCTGGAACTCGGCATCAATTTCTTCGACACCGCGGACATGTACTCCGACGGCGAAAGCGAGGTCGCGACCGGTCGTGCGCTCAGGGAGTTCGGCCCGTCCCGGGACAAGCTGGTGATCGCCACCAAGGTGTTCAACCCGATGGGCAAGGATCCGAACCAGCGCGGACTGTCGCGCAAGCACATCATGCACGCGATCGACGACAGCCTGCGGCGCCTGGGCCTGGATTACGTGGACCTCTTCCAGATCCACCGCTTCGACCGCCACACGCCGATCGAGGAAACGCTGGAAGCGCTGACCGACGTGGTCAAGGCCGGCAAGGCGCTCCATATCGGCGCTTCATCCATGTACGCCTGGCAGTTCGCCAAGATGCTCCACAGCGCGGACACGAACGGATTCTCGCGCTTCGTCTCGATGCAGAACCATTACAACCTGGTGTATCGCGAGGAGGAGCGCGAGATGATCCCGTTCTGCATCGACCAGGGAATCGGCATCATTCCGTGGAGCCCGCTGGCGCGCGGCTTCCTTGCCGGAAACCGCAGCAAGCAGGATTGGGGCGCGACCACGCGCGCCAGGAGCGACGACTTCGCCCACGACATGTACTACCAAGACTCGGACTTCGAAGTTGTGAGCCGGGTCGGCGAAGTGGCGAAGAGGCGCGGCGTGGCGAATGCGCAAGTTGCACTGGCGTGGCTGCTGCAGCAACCCGGCGTCACCGCGCCCATCGTCGGCGCGACCAAGATGCAGCACCTTGAGGACGCGGTCGCGGCGCTGGCGCTGAAGCTGAGCGAGGAAGAACTGAAGGCGCTGGCCGAGCCCTACAAACCGCACCCGGTCCTGGGAAACCTTCGTTGAGGAGCAACGGCGTGCTGCGTGCATTGCATTGCCTTCTGTACCTTGCCGCTGCATTGTCGGCGGGCGTTCACGCCGCCGGCACCATAAATATCGGCCTGGTCGCGGAGATCACCGGACAGGCCGCCGAAGCCGGCATGTACACGGTCAACGGCGCCAAGCTGGCGATCGAGGACATCAACAAGGCAGGCGGCGTTCTCGGACTGCCGGTAGAGTTGCACGTGGAAGACAGCCAGGGCAGCAATCCGGGCGCCGTGCTTGCGTTCACCAAGCTGGTTTCGCGCAAGGACATTTCGGCGATCGTCGGGCCGATCCGCAGCACCCAGATCCAGGCCGCCTCGCCTTCGATCGCCAAGGCCGGTATTCCAGTAATGATCGGCGGCACCGACCCGAGCCTTACCCGCGTGAACAACCGCTGGGTATTCCGCTGCCGGCCCAACGATTTGTATTCGTCCAAGGTGATCGCCGACTTCGGCGTGAACGACCTGAAGCTCAAGAAGTGGGCGATCGTGCATTCCACCGACGCATTTGGAAATGGCGGCATGAATGCGCTGACCGCTGAGCTGAAGAAATTCGGAATCGAGCCGGTGCTGGTGCAGGGCTTTACCAACAACACCGTCGATTTCACACCGATCGTGCTTTCCCTCAAACGCGCCAACCCCGAAGCCCTCGGCACTTACATCCCTTTCTCCACGGACCAGGGGATCTTCGCCAAACAACTGCAACAGCTCGGGGTTCAGGTCACGTGGGTCGGTTCGCCGACGACGGTGTCGGAAACGGCGATGAAGCTGGCCGGATCCGCGTTGCACGGCAGTTATGCGGTCACCGATTTCCATGCCGGAGCCAACGACGTGGCGAGGGCCTATTCCAGGGCGTACCGGGAGCGCTTCAAGATCGATGCCGACAATTACTCGGCTTGGACCTACGATGCGCTTCACCTTCTGGCGCTGGCAATCAATAACGCAAGAAGCACAGACCCCGAGGCCGTCCGCAAGGCCATCGTCGGTATCCGCGGATACACCGGCGCCGAAGGGGTTTACAACTTCGACGAAAGCGGAGAAGGCGTGCGTGGCTACAACGTGGTTAGGAATGACAATGGCAAGGTCGTTTTCATCAAGCGCGTCGACTTCGACCGGTAGCCAACTGATATCCGGTAACGCGTTGCCGCGATAACCGGCCGCGCTCCCATGACCTCGATCCGCTTCGACACCTACTACCGCTACCACGACCTGGTGCGCTTCCTCACCGGTTGGGCCGAGGCGCATCCCGATCTGGTGCGGCTCGAGCCGGTCGGAAAGAGCTACGAGGGGCGCGAGATTTACGTGGTGCGCGTCACCAGCTACAAGACCGGGCTGGACGTGGACAAGCCCGCCTTCTGGGTGGACGGCAACATCCACGCCACCGAACTGGCGGGCTCCGCCGCGTGCCTGCATCTGATCCAGCGCCTGCTTACCGGCTACGGGCGCGATCCCGAGATCACCCGCTGCCTCGACACCCGCGCCTTCTACGTCTGTCCGCGGGTCAATCCCGACGGCGCGGAATGGGCGCTCGCGGACGTGCCGAAGCTGATCCGTTCCAGCACCCGGCCCTATCCCTACGACGAGGAACCGGTCGGCGGATTGATGCGGGAGGACGCGGACGGCGACGGCCGCATCCTGTCGATGCGCATTCCCGACCC
Organism: Gammaproteobacteria bacterium; assembly: GCA_041497595.1. Taxonomy (GTDB): domain Bacteria; phylum Pseudomonadota; class Gammaproteobacteria; order Burkholderiales; family JACQAP01; genus JACQAP01. The sequence continues at coordinate 586 of JBGQGT010000113.1, read as the reverse complement.
CAACGGTCCGTGGAAAATTTGCTCGGAGGACCCGCGCATTCTGGTCCGCCGCGGCCCGACCGAGACTGGCGGACAGTACTACCGCTTGCTGCCCGAGGGTCGGCTCGAGGACTACGACGGCGTCACCATCAGGCTGCAGGCGCGCAAGGAGCGGCTGGATCTCAATCGCAACTTTCCGGCGTACTGGCGCACCGAGAACGAACAGGTCGGCGCCGGCCCCTTCCCGACCTCCGAACCGGAGATCGCCGCGATCACCGGCTTCATTGCCCGGCACCCGAACATCACCGGCGCGTGCGCGTTCCACACTTACAGCGGCGTGCTGCTGCGCCCGTACTCGCACCTGGCGGATGAACAGATGCCGCCGGAAGACCTGTGGACTTTCCAGAAGATCGGCGCGAAGGGCACCGAAATCACCGGCTATCCGCACGCCTCGGCGTATCACGAATTCCGCTATCACCCGAAGGAAGTCATCACCGGCGATTTCGATTCCTGGATGTACGATCACCGCGGCGTGTACGCCTGGACCGTGGAAATCTGGAGCCCGCAGCGCCAGGCCGGCATCGGCGACTACAAATACATCGAGTGG
>JBGQGT010000112.1:0-7114 GCA_041497595.1 Gammaproteobacteria bacterium | reverse complement strand
TTCGCCGTGCTTCCGCTCGGCGGTACCGACGGCGACCTCACCGCGGCGCAGGTGACGGCGTGGCAGACCGGTTTTCCGTTGCGGGTAAGCTTTGCCGGCGGGGTGCCCGCTTACGATCCGTGGGAACACTCGGCGCAGCGCCTTCTCGCGCGCAACGAAGCCGACGCAGTGGTGTTCGTGTCCGCGCTGGACGCTGCACACGCGCCTCCCGAAAGCGACGCGCCGGCAATCGTTCTAGGCCGGCCCGGCACGCCTACCGGAAATTGTTCCGTGTTCATCCCGCTCGCCACGCCGGGGCTTCATCATGCGGGGCACCTGTATCGCGCCGACACCGTCGTTGCCCTGCGTGTGCGCAAGCTTGCCGAGTCCCCGCTGCCTTCGGCGGCGCAGGCGCTGCAAATGATCCTCGGCGCGATGGAGAAACGGCCGTGATCAGGCTCCGGGGCGGAAGACTCTACGACCCGGCCAACGGAATCGACGGCGAAGTACGCGATCTGTTCGTGCATGCCGGCCGCATCGTCGCCGCGCCGGCAGCGGGAACGCGCATCGATCGCGAAATCGATCTGGCCGGGCGCATCGTCATGGCCGGCGCGATCGACGTGCATACCCACATCGGCGGGGGCAAGGTCAATATCGCGCGCGCCATGCTGCCCGAAGACCATCGCGACAGCGCGTTCGCGCGCACTTCGCAGACACGTTCCGGCAGCGGCCACGCTGCACCATCGACGTTCGCCACCGGCTACCGCTACGCCGAGATGGGCTACACCACCTGTTTCGAGCCGGCGATCCTGCCGGTGAATGCGCGCCAGGCGCACATGGAAATGGGCGACACGCCGATCGTGGACAAGGGCGGCTACGCCCTGCTCGGCAACGATGATTTCCTGCTGCGTCTGATGGCTGCGGGCGCGCACCAGAAAGTCGTCAACGACTACGTGGCGTGGACGCTGCACGCCACGCAGTGCATAGGCATCAAAGTGGTCAATCCCGGCGGCATCAGCGCATTCAAGTTCAACGCGCGCAAGCTCGACGTGGATGAACCGCATCCGCATTACCGGGTGACGCCGCGGGCGATCCTCGCCACGCTGACGCGCGCGCTGCACGATCTCGCGGTGCCGTTCCCGCTGCACGTGCACGCCAGCAACCTCGGCGTGCCCGGCAATGTGGATACAACGCTCGCCACCATGGACGCCGCCGGGGGTTTGCCGATCCACCTCACCCACATCCAGTTCCACAGCTACGGCACCGAGGGGGAGCGCAAGTTCTCTTCCGCGGCGGCGCGCATCGCCGAGGCCGTCAACCGGCAGAAAAACGTCTCCACAGACGTGGGACAGATCATGTTCGGTCAGACCGTGACGGCATCCGGCGACACCATGGCACAGCATCGCAACAGTCGCCACGCGCACCCGGACAAATGGGTGTGCATGGACATCGAGTGCGACGCCGGCTGCGGCGTGGTGCCGTTCCGTTACCGCGACGGCAATTTCGTCAACGCGTTGCAGTGGGCAATCGGGCTGGAACTGTTCCTGCGGGTGCAGGACCCGTGGCGCGTGTTCCTCACCACCGATCATCCAAACGGCGCGCCGTTCACCAGCTACCCGCACCTCATCCGGCTGCTGATGGACAGGGACTTCCGCAACCAGGGGCTGGCGCGGATCCACCCGGAAGCCGCGGCGCACAGCGAGCTGGCCGGGCTCGGCCGCGAGTACTCCCTTTACGAGATCGCGATCATGACCCGCGCCGCGCCGGCGCGCAGCCTCGGGCTCGCCGACCGCGGACAACTCGGCGCCGGCGCCGCCGCCGACATCACCGTGTATGAAGACCTTCCCGACCGCGAGAAGATGTTCACGGCGCCCGAGTACGTGTTCAAGGATGGGGAATTGGTGGCGCAGCGCGGCAGGATCGTGAAAACCAGCCGCGGCGCGACCCACGTGGTGCGCCCCGATTTCGACCGCGGCATAGAAAAGTCCTTGCGGGATTACTTCGAGCGCTATCACACCATCGGATTCGACAACTTCGCTATCTCCGCCGATGAACTCGCCGATTGCGGCAGCCGCGAGAGGCTGGTGCACGCTTGCGCGCGGAGCGGGCGATGATCATCAACGGTGTGGCGATCGACGATACGTTTGCCGAGGCCTTCGGCATGCGCGCGACCCGCATCCTGATCACGGCACTCGATCTCAAGTGGGCCTATCACGCGGCGCGTGCAGCCACCGGTTTCGCCACCTCGGTGATCGGCTGTGGCTGCGAGGCCGGAATCGAGCGCGAACTGTCTGCCGACGAGACTCCCGACGGACGGCCCGGCGTGTCGGTGCTGTTGTTCGCCGTGTCGAGCAAGGAACTCGCCAAACAAGTGGAACGCCGCGTCGGCCAGTGCGTGCTGACCGCGCCCACGTCCGCGGTGTTCTCCGGAATCGCGGGCCAACCGATCAACCTCGGAAAGAACCTGCGTTTCTTCGGCGACGGGTATCAGAACTCCAAGATGATCGGCGGACGGCGTTACTGGCGCATACCGGTGATGGACGGCGAGTTCCTGTGCGAGGAGACCACAGGCATGGTGCGCGCGGTCGGTGGCGGCAATTTCCTGGTGCTCGCGCGCGGACCGGCCGAGGCGCTGGCGGCATGCGAGGCGGCAATCGCGGCGATGTCGAACGTGCCGGGCGCCATCATGCCGTTTCCCGGCGGCGTGGTGCGCTCGGGATCCAAAGTCGGTTCGAAATACAAGGCGCTCACCGCTTCGACCAACGATGCATTCTGTCCGACGCTGCGCGGCGCGGTGAAGAGCGAACTTTCACCGGATGTGGGCGCAGTGCTGGAAATCGTGATCGACGGACTGACCGAGACCGACGTGCGCAACGCGATGCGCGCCGGCATCGCTGCCGCGTGCAAGGTCGGTTCGGCCGGCGGGGTGCTGCGCATCAGCGCCGGCAATTATGGCGGCAAGCTCGGCCAGTTTCATTTCAGGCTGCACGAAATCGCGACATGAGCGCGCTGACCCTCACGCTGCGCGCATTGCCGCCTCACAGCGTCGACCTCTCGCCGCTCATCCCCGACCGGCTGGCGGGCCTGAACAAGGCGGCCATCGAGCACATCGCACTCGGCAGTCGCGGGTTGCAGGTGGCCGATCTGTTTGCAGTGAGCGGCGATGATGCGCAGCAGTTGATCATCCGCAACAGTTCGGCCCGGCTCACCCGCATCGGCAGCGGCATGACGCAAGGCGCGATCGCGGTCGAAGGCGACTGCGGCGCCTACGCCGGCCTCGGCATGCGCGGAGGGCGCATTGCCGTCACCGGCAATGCCGGCCCGTTTGCGGGAAGCGGAATGACGGCGGGCGGGCTTGAAATCCGCGGCGAGGCCGGCGACTTTCTCGGCGGAGCATTACCCGGGGACAAGCAGGGAATGCGCGGGGGCATCATCGTCGTGCGCGGAAACGCCGGGGACCGCGCAGCCGATCGGATGCGTCGCGGCCTGATCCTGATCGCAGGGGATGCCGGTGCGTATTGCGGATCGCGCATGCTGGCCGGAACCATTCTGGTTTCGGGGCGCGTGGGGATGATGCCGGGCTTCGCGCTCAAGCGCGGCACCCTGCTCCTTGCGCGGCAACCGCCGGAGCTGCCGGCGACTTTCCAGGACAGCGGCGAGCATGCTTTGCTGTTCCTGACGCTGCTCGAGAGGGAGCTGAGGAGGGAAAGCGAGCGGTTCGGGCGTTTCCTGCCGCTGGAGAACCGCGTGCGGCGCTATTGCGGCGATCTTGCCAACGGCGGCACCGGCGAGATTCTGGTGTTTGTCAGGCGACGGCCTTCTCCATGTCACCGCTGACGACCATCCGATCGCGCCCGGTGCGTTTGGCCGTGTACAAGGCATTGTCCGCCGCATCGAGAATTCCTTCGGCATTGCTTCCATGGGACGGAAACTCGGCCACACCCAGGGAGGCGGTGACCGACGGCAGCAAATGCCCCTGGTGCGGAATTTCCAGCCCGCGGATGGCCTCCAGGATCTGTTTGCCCCTCTCCTTCGCGGACTCCAGCGGCGCATTAGGCATCAGGATCACGAACTCCTCGCCGCCGAAACGGCAGGCGACGTCGCTGCCGCGCACCTGCGTCTGCAGCAGCTGGCCGATGGCGCGCAGTACCGCATCACCGGCCTCGTGCCCGTACTCGTCGTTGAAGTTCTTGAAATGATCGATATCGAGTATCAGGAGCGAAGCCGGATTGCCGCTGCGGCGGGAACGCATGATCTCCTGGGCCAGGCCGGCATCGAAGAAACGCCGGTTGAACAGCCCGGTCAGGGGATCGCGCAGCGCCTGGCGACGCAGGGTCCTTTCGGTCTTCCGGACCTCCACAAGGTTGAGCCAAAGCGTGTACAAAACATAAATCAGCAATACCAGGCCGACCAATGTGACGGCCCAGAAGCTCGCGCGCGCGGTCGTGACGGCTTCCTGCACACGCCTCTCCTGTAACGAGAATGCGCGCGCCTCGTCGCTGCGGAACTCGCCGATAAGCTTCCTTATCCGGTCCATGGTCCGCTTGCCTTCGTTGGTCATGGTAAGTTTCTGCGCGGCGGCAAATCCGGAGCGCCGGCGCAGTTCGATCGATGTCTGCAGTTCGCGGAATTTTAGGAACACCAGCGACTGAAGCGTGTCCAGCCTTTGTTCCCACAACGGCTCGTTGGCCGTGCTCTCATACAGCTCCATGAAAGTCGGGGTCAGGCTGGTCAGCGCGTCGCTGTAGGCCTCGAGGTAGTCGGCGTTGCCGGTGATGAGGAAGCCGCGCTGGCTGGTCTCGGCGTCGACCAGCCGCCCCTGAAGTTCAACCACGAGCCGTGAGGAGTTGAGAGCCCGCGCAGCGCTCCGGGAACGTTCGACCAGATGCACGCCATTGCGGTACGTGATGGCCGCATCGGTGATCAGGACCATGAACAACACCAGAAGCGCGATCGCGGGTTTAAGAGTCAGCAGCCAGCTGCGCATGGTTCAGCCCGGACGCCGCATGCAGAACCGATGCGGAACATGTTTCCGGCGGCATAGAACGCCGGCTTCAGGGATTCTCGAGATCCGCAGTCCGGTCTTCATAAGCCTTCAACATGCATTCGACTTCGTTGCACGCATCGCGGATTTCGGTGGTCCATCGGCGCTGGGATTGCATGAGCGCGGAAGGGTCCGCACCGTGGCGGATGGCCTCGCGAAACGCATACGCCATGCGCTCGTCCGCCAGCGCAAGCCGGCTGTTCGAGCACAGCATTTTCTCGGCATTGGATCTGGCCCGGCTGCAATCCAGCGCCGCCGGCGCGGGAACCGGTGCGGCGAGCATGATCGCAACCGCAGCAAGCAAACAATTCCTCATTAAATCCTCAACTTAGTTATTGCCGGGAGGGCAGGAGGCCGACCCAACATTTTAACGCGGCAGGACCGATTCGGACCGAGTCCGTCATCCAATATTTTCGTCGGGAAATGACGGTTGCGGACGGCCCGGCCACGGCATGCCGTTGTCACCCGCCAACGACTTTGCGTCAGCCAAGCACCAGGCGCCCGCCGACCAGCTTGGGAACCGCGGAGAGCGTGCTGAGCTCCGCAGCGTAATGGACTTCGTGGGTGAGACCGCGCTCGATCATCATCCGGCCGACACGGGAACGCAGCAGGCAGTCGGCGGCGTCCTCGGCGCGGAACAGGCTGCGCGCGGCGAGCGCCGCATCCGAGAAATCGCTGCTTTCGTCCAATGCGTTCGACAGCAGATCGACGAGATAACCGGCGCCGTAAAGATCTTCGAGATTGACCATGCCCATCGAGCCGGAACAGACGATCAGGATGGTCTGCCCGGCATGGCTCCTGAGAACGCGTTCGACCACCGCTTCGCCGTTCAGCAGCGCTGCTGCATAAACGTGCTCGGCGTGCGAGGACTGCCGCAGCGCCACCGTGCCGTTGGTGGTGGAGTAGATGAGCGTCCTGCCGGCGATGTCTTCCTTCAGCAACGCGAGCGGCGTGGGTGACGCAAAACCCGGAAGGGTCTCCGCGTACAGTTCCCCGGCCAGCACGTAGCTGCCCTTCGGATGCTTCTGCGCTTCGGCATTCGCACCGGCTTCGTCCAGCGTCGGGATCACTTCGGTGGCCCCATTGGCGAGCGCAGTGATGATGGTGGAAGTGGCGAACAGCACATCGAGCACGATCGCCACCTTGCCTTCGAGGCGCTCGTGATCGAGGTCTTCCTTGCGGAAGAGGACGTGGACCTTGTGCTTGAACAGATCGCTCATTTGGCCACGCTCCCGGGATTGCGGCGCCGGAACATGCCGTAGCCTTCCATGGTCATGACCTGCTCTGCGTTCTGGTTGAATACTTCCCAGCGAGTCTTGACCAAGCCCATTTCGGGCCTGTTTGCGGAGGCACGGACTTCGAGCGTGGTGCGCTGCGCGCGGATGGTATCGCCTGGACGCACCGGCTTGAGCCATTTGAGATTGTCGATGCCGGGCGAACCCAGGCTGGCCGAGTCGAGCATGTAGGAATCGCACATCATGCGCATCACCAGCGCAACGGTATGCCAGCCGCTGGCAATCAGGCCGCCGTACATCGAGGCCTTCGCCGCCGCTTCGTCGACGTGGAACGGCTGCGGATCGAATTGCTTCGCAAAGGCGATGATCTCGTCCTTGTCGACGCGCTTCTCGCCGATCTGGTGCACTTCACCGACCTTGAAATCTTCCCAGTAAAACTTATACAAAAAAATTCACCTTAATAAGTCTTCACCGCAAAGGCGCAAAGGAAACGCAGAGAAAAAATGATTGGTGGAAAAAAACGGGGTCTCTGCTCAACCGTATTCGGGGTTGCAATTTCCGTGAATACTCCGGGTACTTGCCGCGCCATTCCAGGGAATGCAAGCCACCCTGGGGATTCATTCCCATTTATCGCCCTTCTTTACGTTTCCTTTGCGTACCCCACAAGGGGGTATTGAACGGAATCTTTGCGCCTTTGCGGTGAGGTTTAGATTCGCACCCATGATTTGCGGGGCGCCGTGAGTTGCGCCGCAGGCTGGTCATCCTTCATGGTGGCGAAACGCAGCCGCTGATAGGCCGAATTGCCGAACAAGACGTCGATCGCGGTGAGCCGCTTGAAGTAGTGGCTGACGTTGAG
>JBGQGT010000111.1:0-7133 GCA_041497595.1 Gammaproteobacteria bacterium | reverse complement strand
GGCGAGGATCTGGTCGGCGCCGACGTCCTTGGCGTAGGTCTCGATCACCGGCTCGACCAATTTCTTCATCTGCGCGCGGTCGGCGAAGGGGATGCGCTTGAGCTTGCCGGCCTTCTCCATCGCCTCCAGCTTGGCGGCGTCCTCGTGCGATTCGAGATCGCGACCGTAGGCGCCCGATTCCTTCCCCGCTCTCAGAATCGCGGCCTGCAGATCCGCAGGCAGTGTCTTGAACGTCTTGCCGGAGAAGCAGAGCGGCCGGATCGTGATCGAGTGCTCCGTCATCGCAAGGTTGGGACCGACTTCGTAGAACCTCATCTGCTCCACGCCGGCCGCCTCGTTGTCGCCCGCGGCGATCACCCCATTCTGGATGGCATTGTAAATCTCGTTGTAGGCGATCACCGACGGCGACATGCCGGCCGCGGCGAAGGTGCGGGTCCAGATCGGAGCACCCATGACGCGCACCTTGAGGCCTTTCATCTCCGCCAGGTTGTGCACGGGCTTGTTGGCGAAAATATTGCGCGTGCCGCCGCCGGCATAGCCGATCAGAATGACGTCGGCCTTCTGCGCGATCTCGTCGGCGATCGGCTTGAACAGGTCGGCATCGAGCACCTTGCGCCAGTGGTCGAGGTCGCGGAACAGGAACGGCGCGTCGATGAACGGCGCAGCGCGCGAGAACGTGGACATGTGCGCGGGCGAGACGATCGCGTAGTCCACGCCCTTGCCCTGATTCAGGTAGACGAAGTAGTCCTTCTCGAGCCCCAGTTCGCTGTTGCGGTGAAGCACGAAATTGATCGGTTTGCCGTAGTACTTTTTGGTCAGCTCTTCGAACTTGAGCAGTGTCCGGTTGAACGCATGGTCGTCGTTGAACTGGACCGCGCCGTGAAGCGTGATGGTTTGGGCCAACGCAGGCGAGAACACTATGGAGAGCGCGAACATCGCCGACGTAGTCACTGATCCGAAATTCTTCATTGCTGCTTCCTCCAGTTATCGTCTCAAGCCGAGCGACGGCCGTTCACTTGCCGCCGGTCGGCTTCATCGCCGCGATACGCTCTGCGAGGGCCGACTGCATCAGATGAGCGTCCGTGCCGAAGAATATCAACCTGAAGCCGAGTTCGACATATTCTTTGGCGAAGGCTGCGTTGGGCGCGGCCGTCGCGAGGACATGTCCGTGCTTCACGGCCGCCGCGGCGATCCGCCGTACCGCGTCGAGATACCTGGGGTGCTTGAGATCGCCGGGAACCCCGAGGAAATTCGACAGGTCGGCATATCCAATGCAGAGGGAATCCACGCCCGGCACCGCGGCGATCTCCTCGACGTTGGCAACGCCGACTTCGGTCTCGATCTGCACCATTACGAAACAGCGTTCGTTCGACGCCGTGAACTTGTCCTTCATGCTGCCGCCCGTGTAATCGTCGTGGGCCGCCCCCACCACGGCCCCGCGCCTGCCATTCGGCGGATAACGCGTCCAGGAGACGATGTCGCGCGCCTGCTGCGCGGTCTCGACCATGGGCACCATGATTCCGAGCGCTCCCGCGTCCAATGCCCGCGCAACAAAGTGATACTGATACGTCGGTACGCGCACGAAAGGAACAATGTCTAGTCCGCGACAGTACGCAAGCTGCTGCTTGATGGTGTCGATGCCGGCCCCGGAATGCTCCATGTCGAAAAGAACGCACTCGGCACCGGCCTCCTTCGCGATCTGCGCCAGCCCAGGCGTAAAGAACTCGAACGCGAACAGGCCATAGGCGCTGGCACCATCAAGTAGTTTCCGCTTGAGGGGATTGGATCTCATGGATTTTCGGTGGTTGGGGGCTAGAGGGGCTAGGGGCTAGTAAAGTTTAGTCAACGATCTCTTGTTTCTGAATTTCTTTGCGGACTTTCTCTTCACCTTTGCGCCCTTTGCGTTGAACGCTCTTGTTGCCAGCCACCGGCTGGCTGGTTTCGCCGAGCACCGAGCACCGAGTCCTGAGCCACGAGTCCTGTTTTCTCATTTTTGGAAGTACGGCACTTTGCCGAGAACTTCCTGGTTCACCACATTCTTCGGCACGCGGGCGTAGGCGAGATCGCGGCAGGTGCTGAATACACTGGCCGCGATGGTGTTGATGCACTCGTCGGTGAGACAGATGTGGTGCGGCGTCACCACGATCGTGTCGAGTTTCAGCAGCGGATTGTCCGCCGGAGTGGGTTCCTGCTCGAACACGTCAAGGCCGGCGCCGGCGATGCGGCGGTTGGAAAGCGTGTCGAGCAATGCCTTCTCGTCGACAATGGGTCCGCGCGCGGTATTGATGAAAAACGCAGTCGGCTTCATCAGCGAAAACTGCCGGGCGCCGACCAGCTTGCGGGTTTGCTCGTTCAGGGGGCAGTTCACCACCACGAAATCGGATTCGCGAAACACCGTGTCCAGGTCCGTGAGTTTCACGCCCAGCGGCGCCACCGATTCCTGGGTGACATACGGATCGCAGGCCAGATGCTTCATCGCGAACGGGGCGGCCAACCGGAACAGTTCCGCGCCGACATTGCCCACGCCGATCGAGCCGAGCACGCGACCGCTCAGGCCGGTGCCGAAATGATTCATCCGCTCCTGCCAACGCCCTTCGCGGGTCAGCTTGTCCTTGATCAGCACCTTCTGCGCCAGCATCAGGACCAACGTGAGCTCGGAAGTCGCCAGCGGCCGGCGCACGCCGTCCGGCGTTATGCTGAGGATCACGCCATGCTCGGTGCAGGCCGGCACGTCCACCGTGTCGTAACCGACGCCGAAGCGCGCGATCAGTTTGAGCCTGCGATTCGCGCCGGAGACGGTCTTGCGGGTGACCTTGGCCAGCATGACTGCCAACGCGTCGTACTTGGCGGCGGTCTCGGGGGTGAGCTCCGGCTCGATCTCGGGAAGGAATTCGTACTCGATCCGCGGGTCGTCCAGGATCTTGAAGGCCGATTCGTCGAAAATCGGCTTGCCGTTCGGCTTGAGGTTGTCGCGGGTGATGCCGATGCGGAACTTGGCCTGCGCCATTTTTCTCCTCCTTCCGTTGCGGCCGCCCTGGTCTGTCTTTTTTCCCGGCAGGCCGTTTCTTAACAGCTTACTTTTTTCCTGCTTTCTTTCCCGTTTCGTCGAACGACTGCAGCACGCCGATGCCCTGCTTCAATGCGCCCTGCAGCAGCATCGAGTCTATCCCGACCGAGAACAGGCGAAAGCCTTTATCCCAGTACTCGCGGCTCCATTTTTCGTCCGCGGTCATGCAGGCAAGGATTTTGCCGTGCTTGTTCGCGGCGGCGACCAATTTCCTGATCGCGGCGACGTATTTGGGATGGTCGAACTGCGCCGGAATGCCGAGGAAATTGGTCAGGTCGAAGTGCCCGAGCCACAGCACGTCCACGCCCGGCACAGCCGCGATCTTTTCCACGTTCTCGATGCCTTCGGCAGTCTCGATCAGGCACATCACCAGAGTACGCTCGTTGGCGATCCTGATCTTCTCGGCGACGCTTCCGCCGATGTAATCGTCGGCCGCAAAACCGAACGCCGCGCCGCGCCGGCCCGCGGGCGGATAGCGGGTGCAGGAAACGATGTACTTCGCCTCCTCGGCGGAACCGACCATGGGCGCCATGATCCCCATGATACCGAGGTCGAGCGCGCGCGAAATGTAGTGGTACTGGTTGGTTGGTACCCGCGCCATCGGCACCAGATCGATGCCGCGGCATGCCGCCGCCAGGTCCTTGATGGTTTCGTAACTGTGCCCGGCATGTTCCATGTCGAGGAGCAGGAACTCCGCTCCCGCCGCTTTCACGATCTGCGGCAGGCCGGGAACCAGGAACTCCCAGCCGAAACTACCGAAGACGGGCTGGCCCGCGAGGAGTTTGGTCTTTACTGGATTCGTGCGCATCTGTGACTTCTCCCGATTGGTAGCCACACTCTCAAGGGACGAGGGCCGAGTGAATTGCCTCACTTTTACCTTTCACCTTTCCTCTCGAACCTGAAGTTTCATGCTATGCATGAAACTTCCCCGCCCACGCCGGATGCTTCAAAACTTCTGTGTTGACGATCAGGTGCGGCTTGCGTCCGTACGCCAGGTCCAGCGCCGCCCTGAACGCCCCCTGTCCAAGCAGGCTCATGCACTCGTCGGTGTGGCAGATCGCATGCGGGGCGAGGATGACGTTATCCAGTTTCAGCAGCGGATTGTCCGGCGCCACCGGTTCTTTCTCGAACACGTCGATCGCCGCACCGGCGATCCGGTTGCTTTTGAGCGCATCTATCAGCGCGGATTCCACCACCACCGGCCCGCGGGCGGTATTGATGAAGTATGCGCCTGGCTTCATCAGTGCGAATTCACGCGCGCCGATCAACCCTTTGGTCTGTTCATCAAGCAGCGTATTGACCGAAATAAAGTCTGCTTCACGCAACAACTTGTCCTTGTCCACCATGGTGACGTTGAGCGAAGAAACGGCCGATTGCGGCACATGCGGATCGCAACCCAGCAGGCGCATGCCGAAGGGCTGCGCCAGGCGGAAGATCTCCTTGCCGATATTGCCGACGCCGATCACGCCGAGCGTGCGTCCCATCAGGCCGCTGCCGAGGTAATTGCCTTTTTCGCCCCAGCGGCCTTCGCGGGTCAGACGATCCTTCAGGAACATGCGGTGCGCCAGCGCCAGCACGAATCCGATCACGCTTGCCGCGACCGGACGGCGCACGCCATCGGGCGTAATGGTCAGCATCACGCCATTTTCAGTGCAGGCCGCCACATCCACCGAGTCGTAACCCACTCCAAAACGCGCGATCAGCTTCACTCTTCGATCCGGTCCGGAAAGCGTTGCGCGGGTGACCCTGGCACTCATCACGCACAACGCATCGTAAGCCGCCCCGTGGGCAGGCGTGAGCTCCGGTACCTTCTCGGCAAGAAACTCCCATTCGACCGCCGGATCTTCCAGCACCTTCATCGCCTCTTCGCCGAATACAGTGCCGTTGGCGGTGATCGCGTCGCGGGTGATTCCAATCCTGAACTTGCCAGCCACGGATTCTCCTTCGCAATGGCTTCGTAAGTGGTTAGTGGCTGGTGGCTGGTGGCTGGTGGCTAGTGTTTAGTGGCACAGACTTGGTCAGGCATGCCTTTTCCAGCCACCAGCCACGAGACACTAGTCACGCGCGGCAATCACATTGCCGCGCTGAATGCTCCGTCCGTCACCAGGATATGGCCGTTGACATAGGATGCTTCGTCGGAAGCCAGGAACACCGCGACAGGGCCGATCTCCTCGAGCTTGCCCCAGCGGCCGGCCGGCGTGCGTTTGCACACCCAGTCGTTGAACTCCTTGTTCTGGATCAGAGCGGTGTTCATCTCGGTGGCGAAATAGCCGGGCGCAATCGAGTTGACGGTAATGTTGTGCTGCGCCAGCTCGACCGCCAGTTCCCGGGTCAGGGCGTGAACCGCGCCCTTGCTGGCGACGTACGCAGAAATCGTGGGCCTGGCGAGAATGGCGCTGACCGAGCCGGTCATGATGATGCGCCCACGCTTTGCCGGAATCATGACCTTCGCCGCTTCCTTTGCCAGCGCCCACACCGCGGTGAGGTTGGTGGCGACGACACGCTCGAAGTCGGCGGCGTCGAACTCGGTGATCGGCTTGCGGTGCTGGATGCCGGCGTTGGCAACCAGGATGTCGAAGCGGCCGTGCTTTCTTGCCGCGGCACCGATACATTCGGCACCGGCGGCATGGTCGGTGACGTCGAAGGCTGCCGCTTCGCCCTTGATCCCTTTGGCGGCGAGTTCCTTCACCCGCTCTTTCAGCGCCGCCTCGTCGCGCGCGTTCAGAATCACCTGTGCGCCAGCCGCGGCCAGCGACTGCGCCATCGCCCAGCCCAGCCCGCGCGAGGCGCCGGTAACGAGCGCTACCTTTCCGGCGAGATTGAACATTTGTGCCTCCTCCGATGTTTGTTGTTCTTATGGCTACTTATTGATCGTGACGGTCGTGACGACGTGACGATCGTGACGAAAAGCTCTAAGGCTCTAAATTATTACACCCCGTCACGCGTCACGTCGTCACGCCGTCACGCGTGCCCTGACGCCTGGCGTCAAGGCATGTACTGCCCGCCGTTGACTTCCAGGATCTGCCCGGTCATGTATCCCGACATCTGCTCTGAAGCCAGGAACAGGAAGGCGCCGGCGCACTCTTCCGCGGTGCCGAGCCGGTTCATCGGGATGGTGGCCTTGAAGCCTTCGAGCATCTGCGGAGTTGAGTAGCGCTCGTGGAACGGCGTGGCAATCACACCGGGTGCGACCGCGTTGACGCGTATCTTGTCCTTCACCAGCTCCTTTGCGAGACCGCGTGTCACGGTGCTGACGAAGCCCTTGGATCCGGCGTACAGCGAGGCTCCCGGTCCGCCGCCGTGGCGCGCCGCCACCGAAGTGACGTTGATGATGGCGCCACCGCTGCCCTGCTTGCGCATGTGTTGCGCGGCCGCTCCGGTGCAGATCATTGCGGAACGCACGTTCAGATAAATCACTTTGTCGAACAGCTCGTCGGTGATCGACTCGATCGGCGCGCGCTCGATCAGCCCGCCCGCATTGTTGATCAATACGTCGATGCGGCCGAATCCCGAGACGGTTTTGTCCACTATCTGCCGGCAGATCGCGGAATCGGTGACATCGCCGGCCACCAGCATCGCTTTGCCGCCGGCCTTTTCCACTGCCGCCGCGACTTCCTCCGCTTCCGCCTTGCTCTTGTTGTAATGGACGGCAACCTTGGCGCCGTTGGCACCGAACGCCTTGGCCGCACCCGCGCCGATGCCGGTGCTGGCACCGGTGATCAGCACCACTTTATTCTTCAGATCTTCAATCACTGTTTACTCCCCCAAATAGGTTTGTCAACGCAAAGGTACGCAATGGGGGCAAGAAAAAGAAATGTAACAAGAAACCATTCTTGATCTTGTCTTCCCGTCTGTAACGTTCTTCCTTCGCGTACCTTTGCGTACCCCTCAAGGGGGTATTAAAAAGAATCCTTTGCGTTGCACGCTCTTGTTGTTATGGCAGCAGGACCGTGGAGCCGGTGGTGTTGCGGGCTTCGAGGTCGCGATGCGGCTGGGCGGCGTCTGCGAGGTTGTAGGTCTGATTGATCTCGATCTTGACCTGGCGGGACGTCACGATGTCGATCAG
>JBGQGT010000110.1:0-7156 GCA_041497595.1 Gammaproteobacteria bacterium | reverse complement strand
GCAGGGATTCACGACTTTCATCGTCTCCTGGCGCAACATCCCGCCGGAACTCGGATATCTCACCTGGGACGACTATGTCCGCGAGGGGGTATTGGCCCCGCTCGATGCGGTGCGCGCGATCACCGGCGCCGAACAGGTCAACACACTGGGTTTCTGCGTCGGCGGCACGCTGCTTGCGACGGCGCTTGCCGTCATGGCGCAGAAAAACGATCACTCGGTTGCCTCGCTCACTTTGCTCGCCTCGATGCTGGATTTTTCCGAGACCGGCGACATCAGCGTTTTCGTGGACCGGGAATTCGTCGAGCGCGCCGAGCAGGAATTTCGCGAAAGCGGCTCGATGCCCGGAAGCCGGCTCGCCGCGACCTTTGCGACGCTGCGCGCGAACGACCTGGTGTGGCATTTCGTGATCAACAACTATCTGAAAGGCAGGGAACCGAAACCTTTCGACCTGCTCTACTGGAACGCCGACGGAGCCAACCTGCCGGGCCGTCTCTACACCTATTACCTGCGCAACATGTACCTGGAGAATAATCTGAGAATTCCCGGTAAACTCGATTCGTGCGGCGTGCCTGTGGACCTGGGCAGAATCGGAGTGCCGGCCTTCGTGCTGGCCACGCGCGAAGATCACATCGTTCCCTGGAAGACTGCGCATCTGAGCGCGGCATTGCTGGGCGGACGCACCGAGTTTGTGCTCGGCGCGAGCGGACATGTGGCAGGCATCGTCAACCCGGCAGCGAAGAAGCGCCGCCACTATTGGACCAATTCCGCAGCGGCGCCGGACGCGGACGCCTGGTTTGCAGGTGCAGCGCAACAAGCCGGCAGCTGGTGGCCGCACTGGGCGGGCTGGCTGCGCGAGAAGTCCGGCAGCAAACGGCCTGCACCCGTTGCATTGGGGAACACGCGATTCCCCGTGATCGAGCCGGCACCCGGGCGGTACGTGAAAGAAAAACTCCGTTGAGGACACGCGCGCAGCGGCGGAGATCAATCAAGAAAATATTGGGGGGAACACAGCCATGGCAAAGCGAAACGTCCTCGTGACCGGGGGCATGGGCGGGCTCGGCGAGTCCATCTGCACCAAGATGGCGGACCAGGGTTACACCGTCGTCACCACTTATTCGCCCGCCAACAAGACTGCGAAGGAATGGCTCGCGGGAATGAAGGGCCGCGGGTACAGCTTTCAGGCGTATCCGGTGGATGTCACGGACTTCGATTCCTGTGCCGCCTGCGTCAGGCGCATCGAGGCCGAGGTCGGCCCGGCGGATGTCTTGGTCAACAATGCCGGCATTACCCGCGACATGACCTTCAAGAAGATGACCAAGGCCGACTGGGATGCGGTGATCCACACCAATCTTGACAGCGTCTTCAACATGACCAAACAGGTGCTCGACGGAATGGTCGAGCGCAACTGGGGGCGCGTGATCAACGTGTCATCGGTGAACGCCCAGAAAGGCGCGTTCGGCCAGACCAATTACTCGGCGGCGAAGGCCGGCATGCACGGCTTCACCAAGGCGCTGGCGTATGAAGTCGCAAAAAAAGGCGTAACCGTGAACACCATCTCGCCGGGCTATATCGGCACCAAAATGGTGACCGCGATCCCGCAGGACATCCTCGAGTCGAAAATCCTGCCGCAGATTCCGTTGGGCCGCCTGGGAAAGCCGGAGGAAGTAGCCGGCCTGATCATCTACCTGGCCTCGGATGAGGCCGCCTTCGTTACCGGCGCCAATATTTCGATCAACGGCGGACAACACATGTCGTAAGAGCCGTGACGGTCGTAACGTCATGAAGATCGTGACGGGTGACTAGTGCCTGGTAAGACCGAGACGTGGGAGGACGGATCGTTGCTCCCCCAAGTTTGACCGCGGGCCTGTTCACTTTTTGGATTCAAAGTGCCCCATAACCCTTCGTTGGAATAGGTTATTTTGGGCACTTTTTGGCGTGGTTTGACCCTCGTTTGAGCATCTCCCTTGTGCCGCTCTGCGTCAATTTTCTGCCGTTTTTACGCACCAGGAAGGCGCAAAAAAAACCCCGGTGGAGTTACCCACCGGGGTGAACCTTTACCAAAGGTAAGACCTTTAGATAAAGGGGGAGGAGCCTTGCGTCCGTTACTTCGCGGCGCCCTTTACGGCTTCCGCCGTCGCCGTCGCGGCCGCCCTGACCTTGGCATCCGCGTATCCGGCCGCCTGCTTGGCGGCCTTCGAAATTCCTTCGATCATTGCCCGGGCATTGGCCATGGCCGCCTTTGCTGCAGAAGCCGCCGCTTCCGACTGGCCAACCGGGGAGGATTTCAACGCCACCTCAACCCAGTCCCGTACTTCCTGAGCTGATTCAAGCAAACTCTGTTCCAGCAATTCGCCGATATTGGCCTGGGCCTTGAATGCGATCTCGTACACGTTGCGCGAATACCCCAGAACCTTGTCGGCTCCGGCCCGCGCCTGGCCGTCGCGCCACTCGTTCAGCTGTTCGATGTCGATCACGGAAGCCAGCGTCTTGGCGCTCGCGACGCCCTCCTGGAACAGCATTTTCGCCGCCTCAATGTTGAGCCGGGTCAGCTTCTCGACGCTATCGAACACCATCTGCGCCGCCTGAAGCGCAGTCTCGACGTGCTTCTTGTTCAATGCGGAAATTTTATCGTCCACCGTAACCACTCCTTAACGTTCTGTTTAATTGATAAAAACACTACCATCCACGAATCCATAGAATCCTTATTGCTGCGTCGCACCAGGCGAATATTAAGAGCCGGCTGGAGCCCTGTCAACTTTTTTACGGCACTGCATAAACATTGGAAAACCTAATTTTCAAAAGGTTATAATTCCGCTCTCGCGCGCCGCGGCAGAGCGGGCGCCGTCGTCATTCCGAACGCCTTCGGGAAATTTTCCGGACTGCACAAAAAAATGACTGAAGAGATCCGCCTGATAAAGAAATATCCGAATCGTCGGCTTTACGACACCGCCACCAGCAGCTACATCACGCTCGCCGACGTCAAACAACTTGTTCTCGACCAGGTCGTCTTCAAGGTCATGGATGCCAAGAGCGAGGAGGACCTCACCCGCAGCATTCTGTTGCAGATCATTCTCGAGGAAGAAAGCGCCGGCGCGCCGATGTTCTCTTCCGACATGCTGTCGCAGATCATCCGCTTCTACGGCAACGCGATGCAGGGAATGATGGGAAGTTATCTCGAGAAAAACATCCAGACCTTCATCGAAATCCAGCGCCGCCTGCAGGAACAGAGCATGCCCAAATTCGGGGACAACCCGATGCTCAACGCCGAAGCCTGGAGCCAGTTCGTAAAGATGCAGGGCCCGACGATCCAGGGACTGATGTCGAGTTACCTCGAGCAGAGCGCCAACACGTTCCTCGACATGCAACAGCAACTCCAGAAACAGGCACGCTCCATCTTCGGCAACTTCCCCTTCGGCAACTTCGGCGCGCAAACGGCAGACAGCAAGCCGGAAGCGCCCGCCTCCGACACCGACAGCTTCAAGCAACCGCAGAAGAAAACCGGCTGAACCCCTAATTCATTTTGAAAGCGGCGCGGGGTCGATGATCCCGCGCCGTTTTCATCCCACCCGACTCCGCATGGCCTCCGTCAAGACCCGCAAGTCCGCCGCTGAAACGCCCAGGATAGGTTTCGTTTCGCTCGGCTGTCCTAAGGCGCTGGTCGATTCCGAGCGCATCCTCACCCAGCTTCGAGCCGAGGGATATCTGATCTCCGGCAGCTACCGGGATGCCGATCTCGTCGTCGTCAACACCTGCGGCTTCATCGATGCCGCCGTGGAGGAATCGCTGGACGCGATCGGCGAGGCGCTCGCCGAGAACGGCAAGGTCATCGTCACCGGCTGCCTGGGCGCCAAGGGCAGCGTGGTCAAGGACGCGCACCCGCTGGTGCTGGCCGTCACCGGCCCGCATGCCACCGAGGAAGTGATGAGCGCGGTGCATTCGCACCTGCCCAAGCCTCACGATGCTTTCGTCGATCTCGTGCCGCCACAGGGCATCAAGCTCACTCCGAAGCACTTCGCCTATCTGAAAATCGCCGAAGGCTGCAACCATCGTTGCACCTTCTGCATCATCCCCTCGATGCGCGGTGACCTGGTGAGCCGCCCTGTGGGCGAAGTCATGCAGGAAGCCGAGAACCTGGTAAAGGCCGGGGTGAAGGAACTGCTGGTGATCTCGCAGGACACCAGCGCCTACGGCGTGGACGTCCGCTATCGCACCGGGTTCTGGGGCGGGCGCCCGCTGAAAACGCGCATGACCGAACTGACCCGCGCGCTCGGCGATCTTGGCGTGTGGGTGCGGCTGCATTACGTCTACCCCTACCCGCACGTCGACGAAATAGTGCCGCTGATGGCGGAAGGCAAGGTGCTGCCCTATCTCGATGTGCCGTTCCAGCACGCCAGCCCGCGCATCCTCAAGCTCATGAAGCGCCCGGCCAACGCCGAGAACAATCTCGAACGCATCCGCGCGTGGCGCGAAATCTGCCCCGACATCACCATCCGCAGCACGTTCATCGCCGGTTTTCCGGGGGAAACCGAAGCGGAATTCGAAGAACTGCTGCAGTTCTTGGAGGACGCACAACTCGATCGCGTCGGCTGTTTCGCCTATTCGCCAGTGGACGGCGCCGCCGCCAATGCCCTGCCCGATCCAGTCCCGCAAGAGGTCAGGGAAGAACGCCGCGCCCGCTTCATGGCGGTCCAGGAGAAAATCAGCGCGCGCCGGCTGCGGCAGAAAATCGGCAGGACACTTGCGGTCCTGATCGACGAGTCCGGCGAAAAAGGCGCGGTTGGCCGCTCCAGCGCCGATGCACCCGAGATCGACGGCGTCGTGCACATCAGGAAAGCCAAGGGGCTTGAATCCGGCGAATTCGTGCAGGTGCGCGTCACGCGCAGCGATGCCCACGACCTGTACGCAGAGATCGCCGCGTAGTCGCGCTGTGGGCGGCGTTGCTTCTGATCTTGCCGACGTTTTTCCTGGACTGACTGGCGCGATCAGCGCGCCACGGCCGCTTCCTCAACGGCGATACGCTTGTAAAAGTCGCGTACCTCGCCGAGATCCCGGGTGCGCTTCATCGGCGGCAGGCTGCGCCAGATGCGCTGCCCGTAGTGCTTGGAGATCAGGCGCGGGTCGCAGATCATCAGCACGCCGCGATCGTTCTCGTCACGGATCAATCTTCCCGAGCCCTGCTTGAGCGTGATGACCGCCTGCGGAACCTGATACTCCATGAAGGCGTTTCGGCCCTCGCTGTTCATTTTCTCGATGCGTGCCGCGAGCACCGGATCGTCGGGAGGGGCGAACGGCAACCGGTCGATGATCACCAGCGACAACGCCTCGCCTTTGACGTCCACGCCTTCCCAGAACGACGCGCTCCCCAGCAGCACCGCGTTGCCGAGCTTGCGGAATCGCCCCAGCAATTCGGTGCGCGAGCCCTCTCCCTGCATGAGAAGCGGATACTCCATGCCCATGCGCTTCATTCCGGTCTCCATCAATTCGCGCGCCTCGCGCATCGCCCTGAGGCTGGTGAAGAGGAAGAAAGTCCGGCCTTCCGCGGCCTCGATCACCGGCAGCGCCGCGTCCACCACCGCCCGGGTGTAGCCCTCGGAGTTAGGTTCCGGCAATTTCTCGGGGACATAAAGCAGCGCCTGGTTCTGGTAGTCGAAAGGGCTTTCCCAGAATGCGGTGGCCGCCTCGTCCAGGCCCATCTCGCGCTGGTAATGAGAGAAGTCGCCGCCCACCGATAGCGTCGCGGAAGTAAAGATCCACGCGCGCGGATGGCCGCTGATCTGGCGATGGAAGATGTCCGCGATCGAGAGTGGCGTCGCGTTCAGGTGCACCGATTGGGCAAACACCTCGACCCAGCGCACCCGCTCGCGGTCCTCTTCCTCCTGCCAGCGGCCGAGGCGGTCCAGCATCTCCATCCCCCGCATCCAGCAGTTGCGCAGTCCTTCGGAGCGATCGGCCTGCGATTTCAGCACCCCTGCAAGTTCGGTTAGCCGTGCCACCGCCACGTTCAACGCGTCGGTGAAGTCGCGGTTCGCCGCGGCCTGCGCGTAAGGCTGGCGGCCGATGTCGTCGCGCACCTGCAGCCGCAGGTCGCGCGCGGCTTTTTCAAGTTGCGAAGCGGCATCCGGCAGCGCCGGATTGTCCTTTGCCGAAGTGGCGGCCTCCATCCGGGTGTCGCGCCCGAGTTCGATGAGCTGATGGGTGGAGACGGTTTCGCCGAAGAACAGGCTGGCGGTTTCGGGCAGTTGGTGCGCCTCGTCGAAGATCACGGTGTTGCACGCGGGCAGCAGCTCCGCCACGCCCTCGTCGCGCAGCACCACGTCGGCGAAAAACAGATGATGGTTCACCACCACCACGTCCGCTTCCATCGCCTGCTTGCGCGCCTCCATGACGAAGCACTGCTTGTAATTCGGGCAATCGCCGCCTAGGCAGTTCTCGCGTGTCGAGGTCACCTGCGGCCAGACGGTCGCGTCCTCCGGCACTTCGGCCAGTCCGCTGCGATCGCCGGTCTTGCTGGTCCTGGCATAGGATTCGATGCGCGCCAGATACACCACGTCGTCGCGGTCCAGAAAGCGGCCGTCGTTCTTGGCGCGCTCCAGGTGGTAATGGCAGACATAGTTCGCCCGACCCTTGAGCAGCGCCACCGTCACCGGCGCCTGCAACGCGTTGCGCACCATTGGGATGTCGCGGCTGAACAACTGGTCCTGCAGGGTCTTGGTGCCGGTGGAGATGATCACCTTGCCGCCCTTGGCGAGCGCCGGCACCAGGTAGGCGAACGTCTTGCCGGTACCGGTACCGGCCTCGGCGATCAGGACGCCGCGCTTTTCGATCGCCTGCTCGACCGCCTGCCCCATCTCCACTTGTTGCGGACGCAGGCGGTAGCCGGGAATGGCCGAGGCAAGCGGTCCGGAATCGGCGAAGAACTGCTGAAGGTCTGTAATCAAGATAACGTGCATCTTAACGCGAGCCGCGCATCCGGTGGTTGATGACGCCCTGAATCCGTTACTACAGAATTCCGCAATGTGCGCAATGCGGAATCGCACGTCTCGCAGTGGAAATGGCCGCGAACCATCAGCGTCTGTTGAGGTCAATCTGTCAGGTTCGACACGATTGATTCCGCAGGCCAGCCATTCAGTGCGCATCCATGCGTGCCGCCCGATTG
>JBGQGT010000109.1:0-7165 GCA_041497595.1 Gammaproteobacteria bacterium | reverse complement strand
CTCGCCGGCGCCATCATTCTCGGCGTCACCCAGGCCGTCGGCTTCCGCTTCGATCCGGGCTGGGGAATCTGGTTCGGCCATATCGTTTTTCTGGCGATGCTGCTGTTCCGGCCGATGGGACTGTTTCCCAGAACACGATGAATACGGTCGCGCAAACCTTCGCAGTGTCCCGCGCCACGCGCGCAAGCCGCATCGGCGGGGTGCTGGCGCTGATTCTGGTCGCGTTCCTCGCCACATTCCCGTTCTGGGCCGATCACGGCTGGATGCGCGAGTTCAACGAGATGGCCTGCTATCTCATATTCGCGATGATGTGGAACCTGCTGGCCGGTTACGGCGGCATGGTCTCGATCGGGCAACAGGCCTTTCTTGGCATCGGCGGCTACGCGCTGCTGGTGATGGGAAACTTCCTGGGCGTGAATCCGTTCGTGGCGGTGCCGCTCGCGGCGGCGTTCACGATGCTGGTCGCGCTGCCCGTATCCAAGGTGGCGTTCCGCTTGCAAGGCGGCTATTTCGCCATCGGCACCTGGGTGATCGCCGAAGTTTTCCGGCTCTCGATCGCCAACGTCTCCGCGGTGGGCGGCGGCTCGGGCACCAGCCTGACTGCGCTGCGCGGCATCGAAAAGGCCACGCGCGTATCGGTCACCTTCTGGTTGTGCCTGGTTGGCGCGGTGGCCTCGGTGGCGCTGGTCTACGCCTTCCTGCGATCACGGCACGGACTGGCCTTGCTGGCGATACGGGACAGCGAGATCGCATCCGAAAGCCAGGGCGTCAACGTGCGCGCGACCAAGCTGGGCGTGTATCTGGTTTCCGCATTCGGCGCGGGACTCGCCGGCGCGCTCTATTTTCTCGGCAACCTGCGGATCTCCCCGGATGCCGCGTTCACGGTGAACTGGACCGCGTTCTCGATTTTCATCGTACTGATCGGCGGCATCGGCACCATCGAAGGACCGATCGTCGGGGTGATCCTGTTTTATCTTTTGAGCAAGTTCTTTTCCGATTACGGCACCTGGTACCTGGTCGGCCTGGGATTGCTCGCCATCGTCGTGACCATCCGCTTTCCGCGCGGGTTGTGGGGCTGGATCTCGAACAAGTACGATCTGCATTTCTTTCCCGTTCAGCGGCGGCTGGTACTGCCGCCGGACATGGGAACCGACCAACACAGAAACTGAGGAAACGGCATGGCTGAAGCATTCATTTGTTCTGCGCTGCGCACTCCGATCGGCCGTTACGGCGGCGCACTGGCGATGGTCCGGCCCGACGATCTCGCTGCCGTTCCGCTGCGTGCACTGATGGGGCGGCACCAATCTGTCGATTGGAACGCACTCGATGACGTGGTGTTCGGCTGCGCCAACCAGGCCGGCGAGGATAACCGCAATGTCGCGCGCATGGCGCTGCTGCTTGCCGGTCTGCCGAAGGAAGTACCCGCATGCACCATCAATCGCTTGTGCGGCTCGGGAATGGACGCGGTAGGCATCGCCGCGCGCGCCATCAAGTCCGGAGAAGCCCAGCTCGCCATCGCCGGAGGGGTGGAAAGCATGTCGCGTGCGCCGTTCGCAATGCCGAAGGCGGAAACCGCGTTTTCGCGCACCAATGCGGTGTACGACACCACCATCGGCTGGCGCTTCGTCAACCCGGTCATGAAGCAGATGTACGGCACCGACTCGATGCCCGAGACCGCCGAAAATGTCGCGGAGGAATTCAAGGTGTCGCGGGCGGACCAGGATGCGTTCGGTTTGCGTTCGCAGGCCCGGGCCTCGATCGCCCAGAAAAACGGGCGGCTGGCCAGGGAGATCGTCGCGGTGACAATACCCGCGAAAAAAGGCGATGCCATAGTCGTGGACAAGGACGAACACCCGCGCGAGACCACTCTCGAAGCTCTGGCCAGGCTCAAGCCGATCGTGAAGCCGGAAGGCACGGTCACCGCCGGCAACGCATCCGGGGTGAACGACGGCGCCTGCGCGCTGATACTCGCCAGCGAAGCGGCAGCAAGACGTCACGGGCTCACGCCGCTGGCGCGCGTGGTCGGGGTCGCCACCGCAGGGTGCGCGCCGCGCATAATGGGAATGGGCCCGGTGCCGGCAACACGCAAGCTGCTGGAACGTACCGGCATCAAGCTCGATGCGATCGATGTCATCGAACTGAACGAGGCTTTCGCCGCCCAGGGCATTGCGGTACTGAGGCAGCTCGGCATCCGCGACGACGATGTCCGCGTCAATCCCAACGGAGGCGCCATCGCGCTCGGCCATCCGCTGGGCATGAGCGGCGCGCGCCTGGTGGCCACCGCAACTTACGAACTGCACGAGCGCAAAGCGCGCTATGCGCTCACCACCATGTGCATCGGTGTGGGGCAGGGCATCGCCGCGATGATCGAGAGGGTCTGATTTTTGACGCAAGTCGTTTCACTGTCATACCACGGAGGAGGAAAAAATGGCTACGCATAAACAGAAGGAAAGGAAGCAAGGGGCATCACGGCGCGATTTTCTGAAAGTCGCCGGGGCGGGCACCGCGGCCGCAACGTTCGGAGTCATGACGCTGAACGCAAAAGAGGCCCAGGCGCAGAAGTTCGACGCGGAATACGACATCGTTGTCTGCGGCGGCGGCGGTGCGGGGCTGCCGGTGGCGTTGTTCTCGCGCTGGCTCGGCAACAAGGTCATGGTGCTGGAAAAGGCGGGGACGCTGGGGGGCACGTCGTTCAAGGCGGCCTACTGGTACTGGGTGCCCAACAATGCCGGCATGCGCAAAGCCGGCATGCCGGACGACAAGCAGCACTTCCTGCGCTACGTGGCACGGCTGACCCAGCCCCAGTACTTCGATCCCAATCATCCCCGCTATGGGCTTTCCGAGTGGGAATACAGCATGTGCGAGGCCATCTACGACAGCTCGTCGGTGGGCACCGAACTGCTGGCGGAGAAAGGCGCGTTGCCATATCGGCACGTGGCCCCGGTGCCGGATTATTTTGCCGAGATGGAAACCATCGGCGCGACCGGCCGGGTTCTCTTCCCCAAGGACGGTGCGCCCTCGATGTCCGATGGCGGGCAGGTGGCCACGCGCACGCTTTCGACGGCGTGCCGGCGCGACGGCGTGACCATCAAGACCGGGCACCGGGTGCAGAAGGTGATCCGCAACGACAAGGGCGAGGTCATCGGCGTCGAGGTCCAGAACGATGACGGCGTGATCCGCGTCAAGGCCCGCAAGGCCGTGATCTTCGCGACCGGCGGCTTCACGCACGATGTGGAACTGCGCAAGAACTTCCTCTCCATCCCGGCCTACGGCGGCTGTGCCGCAATGACCAACGAAGGCGATTTCGTGCGGATCTCGAGCACCCTGGGCGTGCAACTGCGCAACATGAACTACGCGTGGATGTGCCCGATCTCGTTCGAGAAGGCGATCGCCAAGGACCCTTCGATGATCGGCTGCTTCTCGGTTGCGGGCGATTCGATGATTTTCGTGGACAAGCGCGGCAAGCGCGTGGTCAACGAGAAGCTGCACTACAACGAACTGGCGCAGAAATTCTTCGAGTGGGACGGCGCCAACGCGGAGTTCCCTTACCTCATCCTGACTTCGATCTGGGATCAGCGCGCGCAGGACCATTCGGCGAGCCATGAATACGGCCGCCTGATCGTGCCGCCCGGCATCGATGACCGCCATGTCATCAAGGGCGCCACGCTGGAGGAACTCGCCGCGAACATCGACGCGCGCCTGCAGAAATACGCCGGCCAGAACGGCCGCATGCGCATCGCGGCCGACTTCGTCACCAACCTCAACGCTAGCGTCATGCGCTTCAACGAACTCGCCAGGACGGGAAAGGACCTCGACTTCCATCGCGGCGAGCGCGGCGTCGATCTGTTGTTCAACGGCAACGTCAAGGACGAACCGGGACGCAAGAACCCGACCATGTGGCCGATCAGCGACACGGGGCCGTACTACGCGGCGTTTGTCACCGGCGGCACGCTCGACACCAAGGGCGGGCCGAAGACCAACCCCGAAGGCCAGGTGCTGGACCTCGCGGACAAGCCGATTCCCGGGCTCTACGGTGTGGGCAACTGCGTGGCCTCCGCATCCGGACGCGCGTATTGGGCCGGTGGCGGCACGTTGGGACCCATCATCGGGTTCGCGTATCGCGCGGCGAACCAGGCCAACAAGGAGCCGGTGAGGGGCTGATTGCGCGCGGACGGTGTCGGGGCGGGCGTCGGTCCGCCCCGGTGCCCCGAGCGGGCGGGAGTCATGGATTCATTATTTCGATTCGGACCATTGGGAGGGGATGATGAGCAAGTTCGTTGCCGCCGTGAAGGCGGTCATGGAGGGCGCAGTCGTCGCGGCATTCGTCGCAACGGCGATGCCTTTGTTCGCGGCGGACGACCTGGCCGCGGCGAAAGAGTACACCGTTCGATACTGCAGCCAATGCCATACGTTCGAACACGGAGAGAAGCACGGCCAGGGCCCGAACTTGTTCGGGTTGATCGGGCGCGAGGCGGCCGCCGCGCCCGGATTTGTCTATTCCGAAGGCATCAAGGAAGCGCTGAAAGGAAAGGTGTGGGATCGCGCCTTGCTCGAGGCCTGGCTGACCGACACCATTGCCGTAGCGCCCAAGGCGCAGATGATCTACTTCCAGGACGATCCGAAGGCACGCGCCAAGCTGATTCGTTATCTCGAGTCTCTGAAATAGATGGGCGCGAAAGGAAACTTCACGGAGGATTGCCCATGAGCAACCTGACCGAACAGAATCTCGTCAATGCGGTGCTGGAAAAACTGGAAGGCGCGAAGGATCCGCGCTTCAAGCAGGTCATGACCAGCCTCATCAAGCACCTGCACGCCTTCGTGCGCGAGACCGAACTGACCGAGGCCGAGTGGTTCGCCGGCATTCAGTTCCTCACCGCCACCGGACAGAAATGCGACGGCAAGCGCCAGGAGTACATCCTGCTCTCCGACACGCTGGGTGTCTCCATGCTGGTGGATGCAATCAACCACAGAAAACCCGGTGGCGCGACAGAAACCACGGTGCTGGGGCCGTTCTATGTTTCGGGTGCGAACGACATGCCGATGTGGGCCGACATTGCGGGGGATGCGCCTGGCGAGCCGGCCTACGTCTCCGGACGCGTGCTCGATGTGGGCGGCAAACCGATCGCCGGTGCGACCATCGACGTCTGGCAGACCGATGGCGAAGGTTTCTACGACGTTCAACGGCCGGGCGGAGATGAGTCCTACGCCCGCGGCAAATTCACCACGGCGGCGGATGGGCGCTACGGATTTCGCACGGTGAAGCCGGTGAGTTACCCGGTTCCCACCGACGGGCCGGTGGGCAAGATGCTGCTGGGGATGGGCCGCCACCCGTACCGTCCGGCGCATGTGCACGCGATCGTTTCCGCGCCGGGATACGAGAAGGTGGCGACCCACCTGTTCGTGAAAGGCGATGCGTATCTGGGTTCCGACGCCGTTTTCGGCGTGAAGCAATCCCTGGTAGTGGACTTCAAATCGCGCCCGGCGGGTCCGACACCCGACGGAGGAAAATCCGCCGCGCCGTTCTGTACCGCCGAGTACGACTTCAGGCTGGTTCGATCCTGATGGGGGACTGGCGCGACTTGCCGTCCGCGCCGGCGCCGGGCGCCGCGTTGTGCGCGCTGGAGGAAATAACGGAAGGCGGCGGCAAGGAAGTGGTTTTCGGCACGGGCCATGAGGCGTTCCGTGTGCTGCTGCTGCGCACCGGCGCAGGCGTCGTCGCGTACCACAACTGCTGCCCGCACTTTTCGCTGCCCCTCAACTATGAGCCGGACATCTTCCACATTTTCGACGGCGAAGACCTGATGTGCGCTCACCACACGGCGATGTTCAAGATTGCCACCGGAGAATGTTTCGACGGCCCCTGCGCCGGTGCAAAACTCACCGCGGTTCCGGTCGCCGTCGAGGGCGGCACGGTGGTGGTTCGGGAAAGTTAGTCTGGGAGCATCCCGGTACTAAAACTTCACGCCGGCCGAGACGTAGCAGGATTCCATCAGCCTGAGCGTTTCCAGATTGTCCAGGCGATCGGTCGGAAAGGGTTTGCCGCTGCGGATCCCGTTCACGAACTCGCGCACCGCGCTGCTGAAGCACACCTGATAGTTCTTCGCGAGGTCGAACAGTTCCGGCGCTTCGTCCGAGCCGGCCATGTAGAGGCGGTCGCGGTCATAAATCAGCGTGCCTTTGCTCCCCATGATTTCCAGCCGGTCCACCGGCAGCGGTCCATAGCCCGGCGCCGAGATATTGCCGTCCAGCACCGCGCCAAGCTCGCCGCGGCCGCGCATCAGGATGACCGCGACGTCCTCGCCGGCAAGCTCTTTGTTGACCCTGGCGATCTGGGTCGCGACGACCTCGAGCGGCCCGAGCAGGGCACGCAGGGCGTCGAGGTTGTGGATCAGCACCTCGAAAATGAGAAGGCGCCTGAAGTCCTTGAGATAGGGCTGGCGATTGAGCAGAAATGGCAGCACGCCGTTGACTTCGATCATGCTCTGGCTGCGCACCACCATGCGTGCGTGCAGGATTTCGCCGACGCGCCCGTCATCGAGCCACTGTTTCACCCGCACGTAGTGCGGCCGGAAGCGGTAGTTCTCGTGCACCATGAAGCGCACGCGGTCGCCCACGTAGGCGATCAATTCTTCGGCTTCCTTCACTGTCGGCGTGAGCGGCTTCTGGCAGCACACGTGCAGTCCGGCATCGGCGGCCAGCCTGGTGAGCGGCGCGTGGCTGCCAACCGGCGTAACGATGTCCACCGCGTCGAGCTTTTCCTGCTCGATCATTGCGCGGAAATCGGTGTAGACCTTGGGGATGTTGAAGGCCTGCGCCTTGGCGCGCGCTCTGGCTTCATCAATATCGCAAATCGCCATCAGTTTCGCGTCGGGAATCTGCGACCAGCCGACCAGGTGATACTGGCTGATGGCGCCGGCGCCGGCCAATCCCACGCGCAATTTATCCGTCATGTCTCCCCTTGTCGCCCGATGCAGGGCTTCCAAAAAAACGAAAACACCGCTGCCTTGGCGGGGCCTTCAACCGCACCTGGCGCAACGCGCGTCGCGCAACTTGAAGAGTATCGCCTAGCGAGCGGGCGCCCGCAGCCAGCGCGGAGGGCTCCACGGCGGCGGGAAGCGGCGCGAGACGGCCCTGCGCGTCGAATGCCCAAGGCGCGGGCGGGGAG
>JBGQGT010000108.1:0-7197 GCA_041497595.1 Gammaproteobacteria bacterium | reverse complement strand
CGGGATGAAACGCCATGCCGAGCAATCCGGCCTCGCCGCTGAAGGTCACGCGATTCATGCCGTCGATGTCCACGAATTCGGCTGTTGCCACGACCGCCGGATCGTTGTCGAACACCCGAATCTGCCCTGCTTGTTCGACGACAAACCAGCGCGTGCCGTCACCCGGGGCCTGGAGCATCGCAACCGGGCTGCTAAATGAAGGCAGGCTGGCGAATACGCGTTGTACCGTAAGAGTGACCGGCGGCGCCGCGGGTTGCTGCAATTCGTCATCCGATCCGCTGTCACAGGCGCCGAGCCCAAGCGCCGCAACAGCAACCGCCATCCAGGGAAACTGCCGAAAGTCGGCCATCGTTCCATCCTCGTTGACTGAGAGTCAACTTGCCATCTTTGCACAGGACTCGAGCAACGAAAAGGAATTGGATGGCCGGGCTGCCGCGACGGAGAGCGAACCAGGGCGCCATTGCGGCGCCCCTTCCACATTTCAGGTCAAACCGCCGCGACCGAGACCTGCCCGCGGTCGATGGTGTACACCATGTCGAGGATTTCCTGCGAGTGCGAGAGATCGGACTCGGTGAGGATGACCGAGAGCCCCTGGCTCTTCAGTCCGGCAATCACTTCCGCGAGCCGGTGCGCCAGCACCGGTGCCACGCCCTCGAACGGTTCGTCGAGCAGCAGCAGTTTGGTGCCGCACATCAATGCGCGCGCCAGCGCCACCAGTTTCTGCTGGCCGCCGGAAAGCTGCAGCGCCTTGCGGCCGGCGAAGGCTTCGACTTCAGGAATCATCTTGTATACCCCCGCCAGTCGCGCCTGCGGTTCTGCAACGCCTGCCGCCCACGCCGGAATCAGTACGTTTTCCTCGACGGTCAGCTGCGGAACGAGGCGCCGGTCCTCGGGCATGTAACCGATGCCGCCGCGTGCACGCTGGTGGGCCGGCATCCTGTCGAGCGGTACTTCGTCGAAACGGATAGTGCCATGGCGCGCCGGGAGAATGCCCATCACCGAGCGCATCAGCGTGGTCTTGCCGGCGCCGTTGCGGCCGATCAGGCCGGCGAACTTTCCGGTCGGCACGTCCATGCTGACCCCGCGCAGGATGCTGACCGACTGGATGGAGACGTCGAGCCCTTCAATGCGCAGCATGCTTGCCTCCGCCGGCGGCGCGCGCCTCGCCGGTCACGTACTTGCGCACCTCGGCATCGTCGAGAACGACGCCGGGTTCGCCGTCGGCGATGATCCGCCCCTCGTAAAATGCCAGCACGCGATGGGTATAGCGGTTGACGATATCCATGTCGTGCTCGACGAACAGCACCGTGACCTGTTGCGCCCGTACCGCTTCCATGACCATGTCCATCAACCCGAACTTCTCGTCCGCCGATACGCCCGAGGTGGGTTCGTCGAGCAGCAGGATTTTCGGCTTCACCGCCATGGCCATGGCGATGTCGAGCAGCTTGCGCACGCCCTCGGGCAGCACGCCGGCCGGCTTGTCGCGATAGCCGGTGAGATTGAAGCGCTCCAGTATCGAGTCCACCGTCTCGCCGGGGGTGCCGGCATGGCGACTCGCGTCCGCCCACTTCCTGCCGCCGAAAGCCACGATGCCGACGCCGACCAGCAGGTTCTCATACACCGACAGCGTGCTGAACAACTGCGGGATCTGAAACGAACGGCAGATGCCGAGCTGCGTAATCTGGCGCGGCGCCAGCGGCGTGATGTCGCGCTCGCCGAAGACGATGCTGCCGGCACTGGGCTTCAGGTAGCCGGTGACCATGTTGATGAACGTGGTCTTGCCGGCGCCGTTGCTGCCGATCAATCCCACCACGCTGTCCCGTTCGACGGCGACGTTGATGTCCGCCGCCGCGGTGACCGCGCCGAAACTCTTGTTCAGCCCCCTGGCTTCCAGAACGACCGCCATGTCAGGCCGCCTTTCGCATTCTGGTGAACAGCGACCACAACCCGCCCGGCAGGAACATGATCACGATCAACATGGTAATGCCGAGCGCCATTTGCCAGGTGTTGGGCGAGTACTCGTAGGCGAAGCTGCGGATGGTCTCGAAGATGAACGCGCCCAGAAAGGGCGCAAGCACATTGCCGGTGCCGGCCAGAATGGCCACAAAGACGAACTCCCCGGAGGTGGTCCAGTAAGACATCTCGGGATCAATGTGGCCGACGCTCACCGCGGCGAGCGCGCCACCGAGGCCCGCCAGGACTGCCGACATCACGTAGTTGATGTGGATCGTGTTGCGCACCGATGCGCCCATGTACTCGACCCGCAGTTCGTTGTCGCGGATTGCCTCGGCCAGGCGCCCGCGGTGTGAGCCCCGGTACCTGTGGATGCAGATTGCGGCGACAAATGCGGTGACGACGGTAATCGCGAAAATGACGTAGCGCTCGAACTCGGTGCCCGCGATCCGTATCCCGAAAAGCGTCTTCGCTGCCACATTGAACCCGTCCGAGCTGCCCAGTGCGGAGGTCTTCACCAGCAGGCCGTAGAGGATCATCGAAAAGGCCAGCGACAGCATGGCAAAGAAGATATCCCGGTACTTACGCAAAAGGAAACCAAGTATCCAAGCGGTGATGCCAGTGATTACGATGGAAAAACCAATCATTACTACGAGGTCATATGGACCAAAAATCGTTGTCAGAGAATCAACCAGCAGTTTCGGCAATCGTAGCAGGCCCCTGATGAGCGCCGAACTGCTGGAATCACCTATTTCGCCGAGCAGGTTCGCCAGTTTTTCGTGAGCGGCTGCAGCGTACGCACCCAGGCAGTAGTACAAGCCGTGACCGAAGGACACCAGGCCGGTGCGCATCAGCAGCATCATTCCGAGTACTACCAGGCCGTAGCACAGCGATACGTTGATCAGGAACATTGCCCAGCGCGGCAGCAACGGGCCGGCCAGCAGCAAAACGATGAGAGCGCCGATGAGGATTCTGACGGTGAGGTCGCGCTTCATATCTTGCGAGCCTCCTGAATGCTGAACAGCCCCTTGGGCCGCACGATCAGCACGATTGCCATGACGAAGTAGATGCTGAACAGGTCGAGTTCAGGCCGGTAATGCACCGCAGCCGAGCGCACCAGGCCGACGAGTATGGCGGCGAGCGCCGCGCCGGGCAGGCTGCCGAGGCCGCCGATGACCACCACGGCGAAAGCCAGCACGATGGTTTCCGCGCCGATGCCAGGTTGCACCGAGATCATCGGCGCGGTGAGCGCACCCCCCAGCGCACCGAGAATCGCGCCCACGGTAAAGGTGATGAAATACACCCGCCCAACGTTGATACCCATTGCCGCCGACATCTCGCGGTCGTGGATCACCGCCAGCAGCATCTTGCCCTGGCGGGTCCGGGTGAGCACCCAGGCCACTACCACGCCGATCAGAACCGCCGCGCCGAACAGCACCAGGTTATAAACCGGATAAGTCAGGTCGCCCACGTCGAAACTGCCGAGCAGGCTGTACGGCTGGTACAGAAAGTAGGGATCGACGCCCCAGGTGAGCTTGATGAAGTCCTCCAGGATCAGGAACACCGCGTAGGTGACCAGCACCAGGACGATTTCGTCCTTGCCGTACATGAAACGCAGCAGACCGCGTTCGATCACCGGCCCCGCGATCAGCCCGACCAGGATTGCAGCGACCAGCATCACGGCGAAACTGCCCATCGGCGCATGACCCTGGTTGATCCAGTAGCCGGCGAGAGACGCGGCGCTGTAAGCGCCCAGCGCGTACAGGCTGCCGTGGGCGATGTTCAGGATTTTCATCACGCCGTAAATCAGCGTGAGTCCGACGGCGATGATGAACAGCCACGACGAGTAGATCAGCCCGTCGAGGAGGACCGCGACCAGCTGGTTCATGTCGGAGTGCGCGGTCTTACCACTTGCCGGGTTTCATCCCGGACTTGATCCAGTCCAGGCTCTTCACGCCCTCGGGAGGTTGTACGACCTCCAGCGGGTAGTACTTGACGTTGCCGACCGTGACCTGGCCGTTGACCGTGCGCGTCGTGCCGTAGGCGGTTCCGGTCACCGCCTGGTGGCCCTTGCCGAGCTTCATCATGACCTTGCCGGCTGGCGAATCGAAATTGAGGAATTCGAATGACTTGATCACCTCGTCGGTGGCGGGCGCGCCGCCGCCGGCGCCGCGCGCCTTCTCGTAGGCCGCCTTCAGTCCCAGGAATGCCATCGCCACGCTGTAGGCCGGATAGTTCGGATAGATTTCGGCGCGCTCCTTGTAGATCTGCCGCAGCCAGTCGTTAAGCGCGCTCTTCTGAGCGTACACGCCGTTCGGGCCGCGCGCGCCGACGATGGTGCCGTCGGGCATGTTGCCGGCCAGGCGGTGCAGGTAAGGTTCGCCCGCCACCAGCACCAGCTGGCTGCGATTGAACAGCCCGCGCGGCGTGGCCTGCAACATGAGAGCCTCGAGGTCGCCGCCCCAGAGACTGGAGTGGATCACATCGGAGTTGGTTTGCAGCAGAGTGGAGATTTCGGGACCGTACTGCCCGGCGCCGAACTTGGGCATCTGCGAAGAAGTGATCGTGGCATCGGGCTTGAGCGTTGCCATCACTGCGGTGAAGTCCGCCCACGAATCCTGGCCCCAGGCGTAGTTCTGGTTGATGCCGGCGAAACTCTTCACTGCGGGCCGGTTCTCCAGCAGGTACATCGCGCCCGCCACCGCGTCCATGGTGGCGTGCGAGCGGGTGCGGAATACGTACTTGTAGCTCGCCTCCTCGAACACGCGCGGCGTGCCGCAGTCGAACAGGATGGTGAGGGTCTTCAATTCTTCCGCCACTGGCGCCACCGCGAGACAGTCGCCGCTGGAGATGTAGCCGATGACGAAGTCGACGTTCTGGCGCTCGATCAGGTTGCGCAACTCGGTTACCTGCTTGGTGGCGCCACCGGCTTCGTCCACGATCGTCAGTTCCAGCGGCGTTCCGCCGAAACCCTTCGTGTTATAAGGCGCGGGCGCCTTGCCGGCATTCAGCGAATCGACAATCGCTTCGGCCGCCATTTTGGCCGGCACGCCGAAAGGTCCGGCGGCCGGGCCGGAGAGGAAGGTGACCACGCCGATGCGGATCGGCTTGTCCTGTGCATTGCCGGTTGCGCAAACAATGGTCAGCGCCGCGCCCGCAAACACTGCGGCAGCCGTTTTCAGGGGCCGTGAAAAATTCCCATCCATGATATCTCCTCCCTCGTTTATTTAATCCAACAAGAAATAATCCAGCGGGCGATGAACCGCGCCGGACTATTCTGAATCCAGCTTGACCGTCTTTGGACAAGGCGGCGCGCCCGCTCGTGCCGGGCCGTCAATCAACCGCGAATTCCGCCGAGCAACCCGTCAATGGCGGCCTGTGCCGGGGCAAGATAAGAGCCGCCGAACAGATTCAGGTGATTGAGCAAATGGTACAGGTTGTAGAGCTGCTTGCGTACCCGATAGCCGGAGTCGAGCGGCCACGCGTCATCGTAGCCGCGATAAAACGCCGGAGGGAAGCCGCCAAACAGCTCGGTCATGGCCAGGTCGGCTTCGCGGTCGCCGTAGTACACCGCAGGATCGAAAATCGCCGGTTCTCCGTCGGCAAGAACCGCGGCATTGCCGCCCCACAGGTCGCCGTGCAGCAGCGAAGGTTCCGGCCGGTAGCCGGCAAAGAATTTATCGAGTTCGGCGAGCACCTTCTCACCCGAGGATTGCAGCCGGCCACGGTATTTGTTGCTTTGGGCAAGTTGCAATTGATACCCGATCCGGCGCTCGCGCAAAAACACGATCCAGTCGCTGCACCACTCGTTATGCTGCGGCGTGAAGCCAATGGTGTTGTCCCGGTTCCAGCCGAAGTTTGCGGCGGTGCGCCGATGCAGCAGGGCCAACTGCGCCCCGAGGTCGGCCAGGCCGTACGTACAATTGCCGAGTTCGAGGTGTTCCAGCACGATCCAGGAAAAGAGCGCATCCGACCCGCAGCAGATGGGCGCCGGCACGCGTACCGCCTTTGTGGCTCCGAGTTCCATGAGCCCCGCCATCTCGGCCTCGAACATCCCCAGCCGCCCGGCTGCGTTGAGCTTGACGAAAAAGCGTTGTCCGCCGCCGTCGAGCCGGAATGCCCGGTTGATCGAGCCGCCGCCGGTGGGCTCGGCGCGCGAGACCGAGAAGGGCGAGCCGGTGGCGCGGGAGAGATCGGCCGCGATCGCCTGCCAGGTTGCCGCGTGGGGCGCCGGCACCACGGCAGCCTGCACGGGATGCGCTAGCGCGCGGCCAGCCAGGCACGGGCACGGGCAATCGCCGCGCGTACCTGGGTCGGCGCGGTGCCGCCGATATGATCGCGCGAGGCGACCGAGCCCTCGAGAGAGAGCTTGCCGAGCGCCTCAGTGTCGATCAGCTTGGAGAATTGACGCAGCTGCTCGAGGCTCAGTTGCGTGAGGTCCACACCCTTTTCGGCCGCGAAGCGCACCGCGCGCGCCACCGCCTCGTGGGCTTCGCGAAACGGCAGGCCCTTCCTGACCAGATAGTCGGCCAGGTCGGTTGCCGTGGCGTAGCCCTCCAGCAGCGCCTGGCGCATCGCCTCCTTGTTGACGGTGATGCCGCCGAGCATGTCGGCATAGATCCTGAGCGTGGCGGCCAGCGTGTCCAACGTGTCGAACAGGGGCTCCTTGTCTTCCTGGTTGTCCTTGTTGTAGGCCAGCGGCTGGCCTTTCATCAGGGTGAGCAGCGCCACCAAGTGGCCGTTGACGCGCCCGGTCTTGCCGCGCACCAGTTCCGGCACATCGGGGTTTTTCTTCTGCGGCATGATCGACGAGCCGGTGCAGAAGCGGTCGGCGAGCGTGATGAAACCGAAGCGCGGATTCATCCACAGGATCAGTTCCTCGGACAGCCGCGACAGATGCGTCATCGTCAGCGCCGCGCAGGCGCAGAACTCGATGGCGAAATCGCGATCCGACACCGCATCGAGCGAGTTCTCGCACACGCCGTCGAAGCCCAGTTCCCTGGCGACGCGCTCGCGATCTATCGGATATGTGGTGCCGGCGAGCGCCGCCGCGCCCAGAGGCAGCACGTTTAACCGCCTGCGGCAGTCGTCAAAGCGCGCGGTGTCACGCTTCGTCATCTCGAAGTAGGCCAGCAGGTGGTGCGCGAAGCTCACCGGCTGCGCCACCTGAAGATGCGTGTAGCCGGGCATGAGCGTATCGACGTGATTCTCGGCCAGATCGAGCAGGCTTTTCTGGAAGTCGTG
>JBGQGT010000107.1:0-7198 GCA_041497595.1 Gammaproteobacteria bacterium | reverse complement strand
TCCTTTCGAAAGCCTGTCGAGCAGTTTTTCGAGCCGCACATCTTTCAACTCCATTCTCGCGTGCGATGACAGTGGCTTCTGCTGTCCGTCGAAGGTGAACAGTCCCACGACATGGCCGCCGGCAAGGCCGATATCGATCGGATTCAGTGCAAGAATCCCGTCGTCGAGATCGGCGGTGACCCGCAAACTTTCCAGCGCGGGCAGTTCAGCCGCTTTCAGCTTTCTGGCATCCAGGGTCACGTGCGCATCGAGGGCTTTCAAACGCTCGCCGTTGAATGCACGGTTGGGGAACAGGCGCTTCGGCGTGCCTGGCTTGGGAATGTCCGGCCTGGAATCCTTTGGAGCGGGCCCGGCTTCATAGGGTGCCGCCTTTTCCTTATCGGCGGGCCTGGTCGCAGTCTTGTCCGATGAATGGCCGGCGTCGACAAGAGAACCAAAGTCGGAAAGATCAGCCGATTCGCTGCGCAGCGCGGCCCGTAACATCAGGCGCTCCTTGCTCCGGTCGACACTGATGTCCCCGGCAATGTCGGTATCGCCGATCTTTCCCCGCACCTCTGCGAATGAGGTATCGGCCTTCGTCTGCCGGACGCGCGATTCGAATTCATAGGGCCGCGAAGCGGGCAGCGAAGTGTGGAAGAAAGGATTCAGTTTCGACAGCGAAGGACCGGCCAGACGCACTTTTGCATCGATGGCCGAGGGATTGAACAGATCGGCGACGGTGCCGTCGACATCGAGCCCGCTTTTGCCGGCCGAGGCGTGGCCACGCATCGGAAAAGATTCCCCGGTTTCCAGAAACGTCAGCAGTTCACCGGTCAGCACTTCGCCGGAGAACTCCGTATCATCGAATTCACCCCTGAATTCGATCCGCGTCGGGTGAGACGCATCGGGCGGCTGGCCGTTTGCGCCGGGTTCCGCGGGACTCGCCGCTGCAACGACATCGAAATCGATGTCACGACGGATGAAGCGGATCTTTGTGCGATGGGGTTTCAGGCTCAGCACCTTGAGCCGGCCAGGGCCACGATAGTCGGGTTTCCGGAGACGCCAGTTCCTCAGCCCGTCCGCCTGCCTTTCCAGGTCCACGTCCGCGTCGATGAGAACCAGCCGTGAAATCACCGGCCGCCCTTCCCATACGCTCTTCAGCGAAAAGGTAATCGAAGCCTCGCCGACGATGGCAGCCGGCCGCTTGTCCGCCCATGGCGCATTCTCGATGTACACGTCTCGCACGCGCACGGTCGGTTCGAGTGAAAACCCGAGATCGACATGCAGGTCACCTATCCGGATTTCGCGGTGTGACCGATCGATAAGATAGCGCTCGAGGGGATGGCGAAACCAGTTCCAGTCGAACAGCGCCGCCACGATGGCAAGCACAACCAGAAGGCCAAGCAGTACGCCGGTTGTGCGACTGAATTTTGGGAATCGGAACGGCATGATCGCCTTTGGACATCGCTTCATCGCCAGACCAGTCCATATCTGGTCCGGTTTGGCCAGGAATTACCAAAGGTTAAAGGTAAAAGGGTTGAGTGAGAACCTAAAGACAAACCGGTTTCCTACTTTCCCCTTTCCCTTTCCCCTTTAGATTTTTCTCTTTAATTGGAACTATCGGACTTTATGCGCGCTGGCGTACGGAGCGTTCGGGCCGAGAAGGGTACAATAAAAATTGGTGGGTAGTGAATTGCTTTAAGCACGCGATTCGAGCCTTTAACCCACGCGAAAGGTAATTTCATGAACAGCATCGTCTACATCGTCGGCGCAATCGTCATCATTCTCGCTATCTTGTCGTTTCTCGGGCTGCGCTAAAGCGTCAAGAAAATCACGGCCGGC
Organism: Gammaproteobacteria bacterium; assembly: GCA_041497595.1. Taxonomy (GTDB): domain Bacteria; phylum Pseudomonadota; class Gammaproteobacteria; order Burkholderiales; family JACQAP01; genus JACQAP01. Next base: position 5,377 of record JBGQGT010000107.1, on the reverse strand, counting down.
ATCGTGCCGTCGATGCTCACGATTCCGCTCTCGATGTCTCTCACGTCCTGATGGAGAGCGTGTGGAATCGGCTGATGTCATCGCGAGATGTAAATTTGACAGGTTTCACCCGGTCTGCACCCCATAGACCAGAAAAGGCGGGAGCGAACATGCAACTAGGCGACCAGCGGGCCAGCAGCAACGTCGAGGATCGGCGGGGGATGGGCATGGTCGGAGGCGGGCTGGGCGTCGGCGGAATCGTGATCGCCGTGATCGCCTACTTCCTCGGCTTCGACCCCGGCGCCGTGGTGAACGTGGCCGAGCAGGTCGCCTCCCAGCGCGACACGCGCGAGGTACCCAAGGGCGCGCCCGCGGACGAGATGGGGCAGTTCGTCTCCAAGATCCTCGGCAGCGCCGAGGACGTCTGGGGCAAGATCTTCCAGCAGTCGAACATCCAGTACCGCCCCCCGACGCTGGTCCTCTATGACGGGCAAGTGCGCTCGGCCTGCGGCATGGGGCAGTCGGCCGTGGGCCCCTTCTACTGTGCCGGCGACGAGAAGCTCTACATCGACCTCGCGTTCTTCCGCGACCTGCAAACGCGCTTCCGCGCCCCGGGCGATTTCGCCCAGGCCTACGTGATCGCCCACGAGGTGGGCCACCACGTGCAGAAGCTCACCGGCACCTTCCAGAAGATGGAAGCGGCGCGCGGGCGCGTCTCCCAAGCCGAATACAACCGGACTTCCGTGCGCATGGAGTTGCAGGCCGACTGCTATGCTGGCGTGTGGGGACACCACGCGGGCACCATGAACCAGCTGGACTCCGGCGACATCGCCGAAGCGCTCAACGCCGCGACGGCAATCGGAGACGACCGCCTGCAGAAGCAGACCCAGGGCCGCGTCGTGCCCGAGTCGTTCACCCACGGCTCATCGGAGCAGCGCGTGCGCTGGTTCAAGCGTGGCATGGACTCGGGCCGCGCCAATGACTGCGACACGTTCTCGACCCGCTCGCTTTGAGGGTCCCCAAAAGAATACGCCACGGTCGAAGCCGGGCGTTTTTGCATTTGCGCGCCGCCAAGAAGGCAGGGCCGGAGAAGTCAGGTCAAAGGTCAAAGCCGAAAGGGGAAAGTGAAAATCAAGAGCCATCGCACTACGCTCGCGCCTGAGTTGCCTTTACTTTCACCTTTCCCCTTTCCCCTTTTACCTTTCCCCTGTGTTCAAGGCAAGGAGCGTCCGCAACGCGGCAGCGATTGCCTGCGCGCTCAGCCGGCCACTTCGCGCAGCCGGCGCTCGAGATACAACCGCTCGGCGGGATTTCTCGCAAGCTCGATGGCCCGGCGATAGTGCGTCGCGGCTGCGCCACCCTGGCCAGCGCGCCGCAGCAGATCCGCGCGCGCTGCGGGCAACAGATAATAGTCGCCGAGTTCGCCGTGCGCTTCCACGCGATCGATCCATTCCAGCCCTTTTTCCGGACCCTCCACCATCGCGACTGCCACAGCGGCATTCAGCTCGACGATCGCGGTGGGCATCATCGCGTACAGCGCACCGTAAAGCGCGGCGATCTGCGCCCAGTCCGTGGACGATGCATCCCCGGCCTTCGCGTGCAGCGCCGCAATCGCGGCCTGCACCTGATACGGCCCGCGACGGCGCATCGCAACCGCGCGGTCGAGTGCGCCGAGCCCTTCGATTATTTTCGTCCGCTCCCAGCGCGATCGATCCTGCTCCTCGAGCGGAACCAGCGCGCCATCGGCGCCGACGCGGGTATCGCGCCGTGCGTCGTGCAGCAGCATCAGCGCAAGCAGGCCGAGCGCCTCGGGCTGGTCCGGCAGGAGTTGCACCAGCAAACGCGCGAGACGGATCGCCTCGCCGCTCAGGTCCGGGCGCACGAGCGATGCGCCTTCGGTCGCCGAATAGCCTTCGTTGAAGACAAGATAGATGGCCGCGAGCACGGCGGCAAGCCGGTCGGGAAGCTCCTCGTGCGAGGGCACCACATAGGGAATGCGCGCTTCGGAAATTTTTTTCTTGGCACGCACCAGGCGTTGGGCCGTCGTTGCCTCGGGCTCGAGGAAGGCACGCGCGATCTCGCGCGTGGAAAGTCCGCACAGCGTGCGCAGCGCAAGCGCCATTTGTGCGGGCCCAGCGATCGCCGGATGGCAGCAGGTGAAGATCAGCCGCAGGCGGTCGTCGGGCAGCCCGCCCGTGTCGATCGGTTCCGGCTCTTCGACCGCAAGCTGCTCGAGAATGAGGTCGCCATCGTCTATGTTTCGCCGCGAGCGCCGCAGCCGGTCTATCGCGCAGCGCTTTGCAACGGTCGTCAGCCAGGCCGCGGGTCGCTCTGGAATCCCGGTCGCGGGCCAGGCATCGAGCGCACGCTCGTAAGCATCCTGCAGGCTATCTTCGGCAAGGTCGAAGTTGCCGCCCAGGCGCCCGATGAGGCCCGCCAGAATGCGCGGGCCTTCGCGGCGCGCGAGCTCGTCGACGATGCGGCCGAGCACGCGAGGCTACTTGGGCGAAGGAGCGAGCGGCCTCACTTCGCACGATCCCGTTTTCGCGCCGGGACATTTGCCCGCCCACTTCACCGCCGCGTCGAGATTCGGGGCCTCAATGAGATAGTAGCCGCCGAGTTGCTCCTTGGTTTCCGCGAAGGGTCCGTCGGTGCTGAGTACCTTGCCGCCCCGCAGGCGCACGGTGGTCGCAGTGGCCACGGGTTTCAGTGCTGAGCCGGCGCGCATCACGCCGGCCTTGATGAGCTCCTGCGTGTAGACGCCGTATTCCGCGTACATGGCCTTGAGTTGGGCCTCGCTGAGGTTGGGCCAGGACTTTTCGTCGCCGTAGATGAGGATCATGTATTCCATTGCCGTTCTCCTTGGATAATGGCCCCGGATCGGGGCACCCATACGACGCACGGCCGTGCCCCGGATCGACAATGTGCGCAAGTTTCTCTTCGGCGGCGAAGGCACCGCCATGAATAATAGCGGCAAAATCGGAGACTTGGCGCTCTGCGACGAGAGGGGCGGGCAAGCGTCAGTGACCGGCCTGGGTCATGTCCACGGCGCGCGTCGGCCTGGCTTTCCGGGTTTTTGGTCGGGTAGCGCTTACGAGTGTGTACGGATTGGGCTCGCGTATTTTTATTACTGATCTGAACCGGAGAACTGCCATGAGTACATCGTAGCAGGTCTCACGTTTCCTTCCCGAGGCTGCCGTCAGGAGAGTTTAGGCACTACGTAGCCCGCGAATTGCCGGAAAGCACCTCGCCGCTCATCGCCCACGCGCGAGATCATTTCCCTAATCGACCGCGAATTCCGGACGCTCGCGACCGGACGAGCTGAACGAGCGCTTGGCGACCTGAGGCTGCTGTAATACAATGATGCAGAGAACGTATTACGTCGGAGACCCTGCATGACCCTCACCGTTCGCCTGCCCCAGCGCGTCGAGCAAGAGCTGGCCGAATACTGCGCCAAGCGCCGTCTCACCAAGAGTGAGGCCGTAAAGCTTGCCCTGCAGGAACTGCTGCGGGTACCCAAGGCAGGCGCACACGCTTCGGCCCATCCTTTCATCGGTGGAGACAAAGGCGACGGTTCCGACGTGTCCGGAAGCATCAAGGCGACGCTGCGCTCCCGCTTTCGCCGGCGCGTACACACGCGGCCGACCTTCAGGAAAGCAAGGTATTCGAGCGGAGACCACCTATGACTCTCACTGTGCGCCTGCCCGATCGCGTCGAGCAGGAGCTTTCGGAATACTGTGTCAAGCGCCGTATTACCAAGAGCGAGGCGGTGAAGCAGGCACTCATGGACTTGTTCTCTGCGAATGCGGGGAAGCCAAGCGCCTACGACTTGGGCAAGGATCTGTTCGGGCCGCACACCGACGCCGCGCCCACCGAGGACATCGCGCGGCACAGTGGGCGGCTGCTGCGCGAACATTTCCGCGGCAAGAAGGGCAACAAGCGCAAGTCGATGGGGGCAAAGTGACCGGGGTAATCGTCGACACCGGTTTTCTCGTCCCGCTTTTCCGCCCTGCAGAGCGGCTGCGCGCGCCGGCGCGCGAGTTTCTCCGGAACAACCGGCTTCCGCTCCTCACCGTGGCGCCGGTGATCGTCGAAACCTGTTTTTTCCTCGATCCCGAAGGCAAAGTCCGTCTGCTCGAATGGATCCAGCGCGGCGCAGTCGCGGTCGCGGAAGTTCCGACGACAGCATACGCGGACATCCGCTACCTCATCCGCAAGTACGCCGACCGCAACATCGACTTCGCCGATGCCGCCATCGTTTGGATGGCCGGAAAGACCGGTTGCCGCGCCATCCTGACCGTGGATGTCCGCGACTTCAGCATCTTCCGCCTCGGAAAAGGCAAGCGCTTCGAGTTGGTGAAGTGGTTTGAACGTTGAATCACGTCCGCCGCGGACCTGACACAATCGCACGACATCACCAGATACGCGAACTCCATGGCCCTCAAACGCCCCAAAGGCTCCTCCGGCACGTTGGTCGTGCTGGAGCACACGTCGAAAATCCTCAAGGACAATCCGCTCGGCGATCCGCACGTGCGCAAGCTCGCCGTGTGGCTGCCGCCGCAATATGACGAAGGCCCGCGTAGGCGCCGCTCCCCGGTGCTCTACGACCTGGTCGGCTTCACCGGCTCCGGTCTTTCGCACACCAACTGGAAACCGTTCGGCGACAACGTCCCGGAGCGCGCCGCGCGGCTCATCCGCGAGCAGAAGATGGGACCGGCGATTTTCGTCTTTCCGGACTGCTTCACGGCGCTCGGCGGCAACCAGTACGTGAACTCGTCCGCGATCGGCAACTACGCGGACTATCTGACGCGCGAGATCATTCCCTTCGTCGATCGCGAGTTTCGCACGCTGGCGAGCCGCGAACATCGCGGCTGCTTCGGCAAGTCATCCGGCGGCTACGGTTCGATCATCCACGGCATGAAGTACGCGAAGTACTGGGGCGCAATCGCCAATCATTCCGGCGACGCGTATTTCGATTTCGTCTACTGGCACGACTGGCCGAACACGCTCAATGAACTCGCCAAGCACCGGGTGCCGAAGCGAAAAGCCGGCGCTTACGACGCGCGCGGCGAATCGAGCCGCAAGGGCCTCGCGGAAGGCCTGGACGACGGGCGCATCAAGTGCTTCCTCGCGCACGTGTGGAAAAAGGAAAAGCTCTCAACGGCGGAAGGCCACTGCATCATGAACCTGTGCATGGCGGCCACCTACGATCCGGATCCGAGGGCGCCGCTAGGCTTCCGCGTGCCGTTCAACCTTGAATCGGGCGAGGTGATCGAAAAGCGCTGGAGCGAATGGCTCAAGCACGACCCGATCCACCTCGTCGCGAAATACCGGGACAACCTCAAGTCGCTGCGCGGCATCTACATCGATTGCGGCTGGCGCGACCAGTATCACATTC
>JBGQGT010000106.1:0-7202 GCA_041497595.1 Gammaproteobacteria bacterium | reverse complement strand
TCATCGGCATCCCTGTCGCGTGGGCCGTCCTCGTCGGCGCGGGAATCTGGGTGATCTACCGCATCGCGCGCGGCTGGCTGACGCTGCAGGACCGCAAGCCGATGATTTTCTGAACCCGCGCCCGGCCGCTGCCGGGCCGGCTCGGATTCTTCCCCTAACCTACCTGCGAGGGTATCCGCGCGTCCCTGCCGGAATCCCACAACAACAAACCATGCGACCGGTCTCGATCCTTCTTGCAACGGCACTATGCGCGACACTGTGTGCGGCGGCGGCCGACTGGCTCGTCATCGCGTCACGTTACGACCACGTGACGATGGTGGACCGGCACAGTTTCAGGCGCGACGGCGACAGATCGGAGGCATGGTTGATGCAGAACCATGACCGGCCGGTCAACGCGCCCGGGCTCGACCGTCCTTACCAATCGCAGCGCATCCACATGTTGTTCGACTGCGGCAAGCGCCTGCTCGGCACGGATCAGCGCGTACTTCACAGCGGCGCGCATGGCCAGGGAAGCGTGGTGTCGAACGAACAGGTAAAACCCGACGCGTTGCGCATGGCCGCGCCGGAGACTCAGTTGGAAACGATGCTGCTGGAGATGGCCTGCGCAGCCTGACTCGCAATGATAGGGACTTGCGGGGAGCACCCTCCTTATTTCATCCCAGTTTGGCCTGCAGCTCCCGCAGGAACACGCGGATGCGCTTGGCGTTCTGGCCCAGATCGCTGCGCCCGACCCGCGACTTTGAGCGCATGTCCACCTTGCTGCCCGCGCCGTCTGCAACCACCCGCACCACGACATCGTCCGTGAAGCCGTAGAGCATGCTGGTGTGGGTGGCCTCGATCCGCCCTTCCGCGGCGTTCACGTCGACCACCTTCAGCTTCATGGCGCGCAGCGCCGCCCCGGCGGCCGCGAACACCTTGTCTTTTTCCGAGGGAATGATCAGCGTCATGATGTCGGGATAGGCCTTGCGCTGCTGCTCGGCCACTTCCGGTCCGTCATATTCCACCGTGTGATCGCCTTCTTTGTGCAGCGCGATCACCGCGACGAACTTCGGCGGATTCTGGACGTCGGTGGTGATGTCGTGAATGTATGGATGCGCGTCCAGCGTCTGCTTCCAGCTCCACGGGATGTACGCCGTTACTGCGCCGACCACGAGTCCCAGCAGTCCGATCACCAGAACTTGCCGCGGTTTGCCCCTGGCGATGATCAGGCCGATGATCGACAGCAACAGCGCCGCGAGTGCGCCGAAGAACGCCCAGCGGATGATCATGAAGCCGGTGCGGAAATGCCACAGATCCATCCGGTAGCCGATTCCGGACAGCACTGCCGCCGCGGCGCATGCCACAGCGAGAATCAGTCCGATGACCGCCAGCCACTTGGCTATCGGTGTAGCGGAAGCGCCCGAGGTCGATTGTGCGTTCATATACCCCTCCTTGCACTAATAGTAGACGGCCGACAATTGCCGGTGCCTGGTCTTGAATTAGGAGAGCATTCTAACCCCGCGGGCAATGATGCGCGGCGGCCATGGATGCTATGGCAGAATCGCAATCTTTTGCCCGCCATGAACTCCGCCTTTTTCGCACTGGCCGCCGCCGCGTTCGTTTCCGGCGCCAACCTGCGGCTCTTCGACGCGCTGCTGCCGACTGTCGCCGAGGACTTCGCGGTTCCGGTGACGACCGCTTCGGTCGTCGTGACCGCGTTCACGCTCGCCTACGGATTGTTTCAGATCGTCCACGGCCCGCTCGGCGACCGCGTCGGCAAGCTCAAGACGGTCGGCGGCGCGGTGCTGATCGCCGCGGTGGCTTCGCTCGGCTGCGCCTTCGCGCCGTCCCTGCATGCACTCACGTGGCTGCGTTTCGCCACCGGAATCGGCGCCGCCGCCATCGTGCCGCTGTCGCTCGCCTGGATCGGCGACAACACGCCTTACGAAAGGCGCCAGGCCACACTCGGCCGTTTTCTCGGCTTCGTGCTGCTCGGGCAGATCCTCGGTCCCGCATTCGGCGGTGCGCTGGCGGAGTTCGTGAGCTGGCGCGAGGTGTTCTACGTGCTCGCCGCCGTGTTCCTCGGCGTCGGCGTGGTGTTGTTTGCGGTAGATCGCAAGTCGCGCCGCGTACCGGTGCCGGCACGCACGCGGACCGGCGTGCTGCGCGCCTACTCCGACGTGCTGCGCGAACGCTGGGTGCGCACCGTGATGCTGACAGTGTTCCTGGAAGGCGGCCTGTTCTACGGCGCGTTCGCCTACGGCGGCGCGTATCTCAAGGAACGTTTCGACCTGTCTTATCTGATCATCGGCGCGCTGCTGGCCGGCTTCGGTCTCGGCGGCGTGATCTACAGCCTGCTGGTGCGCCGGCTGCTGGCGCTGCTGGGAGAGAAGGATTTCGTCCTGGCCGGCGGCCTGATCCTGTTCGTTTGCTTCCTGGCGTTGCCGTTGCTTCCCGCGTGGCAGGCGACGGTTCCAATCTTCATCGCCTCCGGATTCGGTTTCTACATGTTTCACAACACGCTGCAGACCAAGGCCACCGAGATGGCGCCGCAGGCGCGCGGCACGGCGATCGCGGTTTTCGCGTTCAGCCTGTTCATGGGCCAGGCGAGCGGCGTCGCGGCATGCGGCCTGCTCATCAGCGCTGTCGGCTACCAGTGGTCATTCATGCTGGCCGGTTTCGGTTTGCTGGCGCTCGGCCAGTGGTTTGCCGGCCGGGTGAGGTCTCACGCCGGAAAGAACTGAGCCGGACCAATCCGCCCGCGCGGAAATGCAACTTTCGAAGTATCATTTGCCGTCGTCATGAAGGGAACGGCACGACCTTCCCCTTGGGCCGCCGGGTGTCGCCCGGCGGCGACAAACAACTGGAGACAGGAGAACTGGAATGAAGAAGCTACTCGCTGCCTTTGCAATGCTCGCACTGTTCGTTCCGGCACTGGCAATTGCGCAAAACCTGGTGACCGACGCCAAGCTCGGCAGGAATGTCGTCGATCGCGAGGTCACCGACGAGACCACCACGTTTGCGGTGGGCGAAAAAGCGTATCTCTGGCTCCGTGTCGAAGGCGGCACGGGTGAAACGCTGAAGGTGGTCTGGAAGGTCAACGACCAGGAGTTCCCGGTCGATCTGCGCATCGGCGGCAGCCCCTGGCGCACCTGGGCGACCAAGACACTGCACATCGCCGGCGACTGGACCGTCACGGTCACCGACGCCGCGGGCAACACCCTCAACGAAGTCACTCTGAAAGTACAGTAGCAATCGCGCGCCGGCTGCGGCCGGCGCGTTTCCTTCCGCACGCGTCGCCGCGGCGACGCGTGCGGGCTTCGTTTCCGCTCACAGGAAATCAGTAACTGAAAAAAGAAAGGTGAAAGGTAAAAGTGGAAAGTTGTTAAGGGCATGAAAACCAGATCAAGAAATTCGCCCTCACTATTCCCTTTGACTTTTTCCTTTCACCTTTCACCTTTTACCTTTCACCTTTCACCTGCAGTTTGCGTCGCACAGAGCACCCAGCACATATTTTCTCGTCACAGTCCTTCGAACAACCTGTCGCCAACGAGCGACGGCGTCTCCAGAACGCGACACTAATAAATCATTTTTCCTCTTGCGTGCACAACCGATCCGTACTAAAAAGAGATTGAGGGAGAGAGACGCTCAGAGGAATACGACCATGACGGCAAACGAGTACCACATGAAGGTGGACGCAGCGGTTCAGCGTGCCTATGACGTTCTCATCAGACACAATCTCCGTCCGCAAAAGTATCGGATTCACATTCGTGCAAAGGGCTTATCGAGCCCGACCGAGCCCCACGCACTCACGATCTCGACCGCGGATGGTTCGGTATGGGTGACGGAGACAAGCTTTCCATTCCGTTGTCTTGAGGAAATCGATCCGTTCGGTTCGGATGCATTTGCAAGCATCGTGGCCAATCGCATGACCGAACTTATCAGGAAGGTACGGAACACCGGCCGCAGACCCTGACGCGCGGCAGATTTCAAGGGTTCATCCCGCCCTGCCCCCGCCCCTCGGTTACCTCCCTTACCGAGCCGGTCGTTTGGGGCGGGGCATTTTTTTCGCTTCGCGCAGTTACAATGACGCGGCCCACATCTTTCCGCGATTCATGGACCGCCGCACCTTCCTGCACTTGCTGACCGCCGCCGCTGCCTCATCCGCGTTGTCAGGCCGCGCTCGCGCTGACGGACTGCCGCGTGCTGCATCGGTTCCAGGGGGTGTTGCGGTCGTGAACCTCGGCCCCGAGCCCTCACCACCGCTGGCGCGATTCAACGGCGAGCGGGTACTGGTCGCGGGCGACGCTTCCGGCTGGTATGCGGTCGTAGGCATTCCGCTCGACGCGAAGGCAGGAGCGGCGCTGCCCCTGACCGTCGAACGTGCAGAGCGCGAGCCCGAAACCATCGCACTCGCGATCGGCCGCAAACGCTACGCGACCGAGCACCTGAGCGTCAGGCCGGGGCAAGTGGAGCTTTCGCCGGCGGACCTGGCCCGGCATGAACAGGAACGCGCGCATCTGCGCAGCGTGTTGAGGACCTTCAGCGAATCGGCGCCGGATTCGTTGCTGCTTCTGCAACCCTGCGACGGACCGCGCTCCGATTCGTTCGGCAAGCGGCGTTTCTTCAACCGCCAGCCGCGCAGTCCGCACAGTGGAATGGACATCGCCGCGCCGGATGGCACGCCGGTCGTCGCCGCGGGCACGGCCAATGTGCTCGACGTCGGCGACTACTTCTTCTCCGGACAAACCCTGATTCTCGACCACGGCCGGGGCTTCCTCACGCTCTACGCCCACCTCAGCGCGATCGAAGCAAAGACCGGCGACCGGGTCCCCGCAGGCAAGCGCATTGCGAGCGTCGGCGCCACCGGGCGAGTCACCGGGCCGCACCTGCACTTCAGCGTCTATTTAAATGCGGCCGCGGTCGATCCGGAGCTTTTCATTTCGTAGCGAACGCAGCCTCGGCAGGCTCCCGCGAGCATCCGCACGGCAGCGGCATGCGCCCGTCGCGCAGCGCGCGACGGGCTAATAGGGACGTCTATTTCGCTTCGAGCGTGGCTTTCAGGTTGTCCAAGCCGGCCCGGTACGCGCCGTCGATGAAGGCGATGACTTCTTCGTCCTTCATCTTGCCGTCGGAATTGTTCCGGTAGGAACTGCGCCACAGGATCGTCGTGTGACCGCGTCTGCCCTCCACCACCTGGAAAGAGGAGACGTAATCGGCAATCGGCAGGGGTGCCGGATCGATGACCCGGTAGCTGAACTTCCTGTCGACCGCATCGAAGGACAGCAATTCCTCGTCGAAGCTCGGGCCGTCCTTTACCGTAAGGGTACGGACCGCGCCGACCTCGTCATTCGCGCCGGACTTGAGTTCGTCGTCCGAAAACATCGGGTGCCACGTATGCACGCCGTCAAAATCCTTGACCGCGTCCCAAACCGTCCAGATCGGCGCCTTGATATCAACGGTTTGATAAGAGTTCAGCGTGCCTTGCGCGGCGGCCGGGAAGCTCACGATGCACAAGGCGTACAACGCCCCCAGTACGAATTTCTTCATGGCCCTGATCTCCTCTTGTAATGATTTGGTTGTCGTCACGGCTATTTCAAGGATTCCCTGCCGTGCCCGGACTAGTATAGGCGCGGCCGCGGGAGGTCGGCAACCGGGGTTCTTTTCCGGCCCGCCCCCCCGCGTCGCAACAATTCCATTTCCCGCGTCTCGCCCTTTCGCGGCACACAGCACTGGGCACTTGTCGTTCTTCATCCTTTTTCCTAGATCCTTCATCCTTGCCGTTACCTTCTCCGTCACAGGATTCTCGCTCGCCACCCGTCACCCGTCACTCCTCACTCGTCACTTGTCACCGTCTTTACGGTAACGTTCTGGCAACACGAAACCCCAGGTCGCTGTCCCGGGCGCCGATGTACTTGTAGCGGTCCGGGGTGCGCATGTAGTACTTCTCGTTTTGGAGCCACGAGCCACCGCGGTACGCGCGCTGCGAGCAGTCGCCTTTCAGATTGGCCGTGCCATCGAGCGGCGCGCCGCGCCACTGCAAGCCTGTGGGGAGGCAGTCCTCGGTCCACTCGCTGACGTTGCCCAACATGTCGTAAAGCCCGAAAGCATTGGGCTTGAACGAGCCGGCCGGCGCGGCTTCTGCATAGCGATCATCACACGGCAGGCTTTCGTAGCCTGAATCGTCGTGCTTCTTCGCGGTCTTGTCGTATACGTTTGCAAATGCGCAGAGCCGGTCGGGCGCCAGGCCCCAGAAACGATATCTGCTTTCCGCTCCCGCCCGCGCGGCGTACTCCCATTCGGCTTCCGTGAGCAGCCGGTAATTCCTGCCGCTCTTCTTCGAGAGCCACCTGGCGTAGCCCACTGCCTGATCCCAGGAAATATAGATCGCCGGCCGGCGCCCCCTGCCCCGGCCCTTGTCGTCGACTTTCGGGCATTGTTTCTCCGCGGTGCAGGCATCCCATTCGTCGAACGTCAGCTCGAACTTGCCGACCGCCAACGGCTTGCCGAACGTCACAGTACGCACCGGGCCTTCCTGGTAGAAGCGCCCCGAGTCGCCGGGCGGATAGCCCATGACGAATGAGCCCGCCGGGACCACGACCATTGCCGGGCACTTGGGACAGTCCTGGAATTCGGTCCCCGCCTTGGGAAAGACCTGGGGCGGTTCCGCGACCGCGTCTCTCGAGGGATCGGCCAGACGGATGCGCGCATCCACCGCGAACTGGTGGTTGGGATCAGCCTTGAGCGAGGCCGCAAACGCCGCTCTGGCCTTGTTCTTCTGCCCCAGCGCCAGATAGGCCTCGCCCAGCCAATAGCGTGCGGGCGCATTGCTTGGTTCGGCGGCGAGCAACTGCCCGAACATCGCAGCCGCCTCTTCCGCCTTGCCCGCGGTCAGCAAAGCGGAGCCATCGAGCACCCACTGCGGGACATCGGTCCGCAGGGTTTGCACCTCCTCGACCGCTGAGTCCGCGACTTCGGCCTGCTGCGCCTGCGCCTGACATGTCAGCGCGATGCCAACTGCAAGCGCCATGGCGGGCACCCTGCACCACGGCGCGACGCACCGTGAAGTCAGATCTTGCCGATTCAATCGAAATTTAAAAACTTGCTCCTCCAAGGTTCTGATGTTTTTGGCCCCTCACCACTCGTTCCTCACTTCTTTTTCATCGCGTCCAGCCTCGCCTGCAGATCGGCGAACGGATTGTGGGTGGCCACCGCTCCCTGTT
>JBGQGT010000105.1:0-7267 GCA_041497595.1 Gammaproteobacteria bacterium | reverse complement strand
TGCGGTTCTTCCTCGCGCGGCGTGACCAGGACGGCGAACGCCCCGAGCAGCAATACCACCAGCGCAATCAGCGGCGTCAACTGGGAGTCGAGGAAATAGCGTGCGACGCGGCCGGAGATTCCCATCAGTTCCCGCGCGGCTTTGCCGCCATGCCGGCTTTCACCGGCTCCAGCGCCACCTTTTCGCCGGCGGAAACGCCGGCCAGAATTTCGATCTCTGCCTGCCCGGCCAGCTCGCCGAGTCGCACCTGCCGGAAGCTCACCTGTCCCTGGTCGTTCACGACATACACGCCGGCAACCTCGCTGCGCTTGATCACCGCGGCCACCGGCGCCACCAGCTTGCGGGCGCGGCCGATCGTGAAGTAGGCTCGGGCATACAGGCCCGGATAGACGCCGCGCAGGTTTGGCGGCATGTCCAGCCGGACGTGGGTGGCATGGGTGCGTGCGTCGGCGGACGGCAACACGGTAATGGAACTTGCCTGTATCCACTGGTTCAGCGACGGAACTTCCACCATCGCGCGCGGACTCGCGCGCACCTCCGCGACCTTGTACTGGGGCACCGTGGCGATCACTCGCATGTCGGCAGGGTCGAAGCCGGTCATCAGCCGCTTGCCCGGTGTGGCCATCTCGCCGAGTTCAACATGCCGCGCCGACACCACGCCGCTGTAGGGCGCGGTGACGACGCTGTACCCCTTTGTGGTCGAGGCTTGACTGGCGCCGGCCTTGGAGGCCCTGAGCTGCGCCTCGGCCACGCGATAATCGGCTTCCGCCTTTTCCAGCGCCGCCTGGCTGATGAACTTCTGCTTTGCCAGTTCGCGGCTGCGCTCGAGCGCGGCGCGGGCGTTCTCGAAAGCCGCTTGCGCTTGCGCCACCTGTGCCTCGGTGCCGGCGACGACCTGGCGCGCCTCGGTCTCGTCGATGCGGACGATGACCTGGCCTTTCTTCACGAAATCCCCGACGTCGTAGTTGATTTCGACGATGCGACCGGTTACCTGGGCGGACACGGTCGACTGCTTGACCGCCTCCACGGTCGCCTCGCCGGCATAGGTCACGTCCACTTCGCGGTACTGGACCGGGGCGGTGGCAAGGCCGGTCTGGACTTGGGCCTGCACCAACGCCGGCGAAACAGCGCCCAGCAAGAGAAAGGTGCGAAGGAGCGTGGAAATCGATGAAACAGTCTTTGTCATGGCTCGCATGCTCCACCGCTGCAGGATCGCCGTCTGCGACAAAGGTCGCACTGGCGGTCAGAAAGGGTTCAGCCGCAACCGCCGTCGGAGTCTTCCCGCTTCGGGCATCCCATCGGCCGGTCAACGGGGTCGAGCGGGCAGCGATTGATTTCGACCGAAGTCTGCTGAAAAAAACAGGTCAAAGCGCTGGTGGCGGCGGTCAGCGCCCAGAATACAAAGAAGCCGATCGAGTACATCGCGGTGCGGCTCCAGGCGACCGGTTCCCCGAAGACAATGAGTTCCTGCGGATCGAATGCGGTGAAGAACACGACCTCGGCCACGCCTGCGACGATGAACGAAGGCCAGAGTATCCAGATCAGTTTCTCCCGGATCATGGTTGAGCCCCTTCCGGCGCCATCGCCGGCAGTTGAATGCTTTCCTGGGTTGCGGCGTCCCAATCCCCTGTGAGGCGCCAGTTTCGATCGCCATCCTCGAGAAACAAATTCCAGCGCCCGCTTGCGGTCGCCGGCAGTCCGCCCTCGTACCAGCCGTTGGCGCCGCTTCTCAGCCTGGTCTCGCGATCGAGGCCGGCGCGGGTGCGATGAACCAGTCTCAACACCAGTTCCTGTGGCAGGGCCGGGCCGGTCAGGAAGACCCGTACCCGGTTCTCGCCGAACAGGACTCGCGCGCGCATATCGAGTTCCACCGCTGCGGTTTCACGCCGGATCACCTTATTGATCGCCAGGCCCTGCTTGTAATAGTCGTCCGCGACCAGCCCGTCCTCGTTCTTCACTGCAATCCAGGCGGTGACGACACCGGCCACGACCACGATTGCCGGACCGGCCATGAGCAGCCATGGCCAAGGCTCGCGGTACCAGGGCTTGCGGATCTGTCCCGAAACAACGCTCATTTCTTCCTCACTGGACGACGAAACTGGCTTTTTCGGTGATCATGATGGGATCGCCCTCGCCCACCGTTTGTATGGTGAAGACGATCGGGTTTGCGCCCTTGTGCACATGCTCGCGGTCGGCTTCGATCCGGACCGGAATCATGCGCGAGGAAGCCGGGCCGATTTCCACCGCATGGCCCTCGTCCTTGATTTCCATGCCCTCGATCCCGCTCACCGAGATCAGGAACCGGCGCGGAACCTCGGACGTATTCATGATCTGCAGACGATAGACGTTCTCCACTTTCTCGTCATCTGCGTCGCGAGAACTGGTGATGCGGTCGCGGATCACGTCCACCTTCACCGGCAGCCGCTGGTAGAGCGTCACGGCGGCGGCGAGAATGATGGCCCACAGCACCGCCGTATAAACCAGCACCCGCGGCCGGAATACCCGCTTCAGCGTTTGCGCCGGCGTGAAGTGTTTCTGCAACGCGTTCTCGGTGGCGTAGCGGATCAGCCCCTTCGGGTAGCCCATCTTGTCCATGACCTGGTTGCAGCCGTCGATGCAGGCGGCGCAGCCGATGCACTCGTACTGCAGACCCTGGCGGATGTCGATCCCGGTCGGGCAGACCTGCACGCAGATGCCGCAATCGACGCAGTCCCCCAGCCCCTTGGCCTTGTAGTCGATGCTTCCGGCGCGGGCGCCGCGAGGCTCGCCCCGTTCCCGATCGTAGGTGATCACCAGCGTGTCCTGGTCGAACATCACGCTCTGGAAGCGCGCGTAAGGACACATGTACTTGCAGACCTGCTCGCGCATCCAGCCGGCGTTGCCGTAGGTGGCGAAGCCGTAGAACAGCATCCAGAAGGTTTCCCACGGCCCGGTGCCGAGGGACAGTACCGACCGGCCCAACTCCTGAATCGGCGTGAAGTAACCTACGAAGGTAAATCCCGTCCAAAGCCCGAGCGCAATCCAGACGCCGTGCTTGGCGGCCTTCAGGCGGATTTTGCGCGCGGACAGCGGCGACTGATCGAGCTTCATGCGCTTGAGGCGATCGCCCTCGATGACTTTCTCGATCCACATGAAGATCTCGGTGTAGACCGTCTGCGGACAGGCAAATCCGCACCACAGGCGCCCGGCCACCGCGGTGAACAGGAACAGCGAGTACGCGGAGATGATCAGCAGGACGGCGAGATAGACGATGTCCTGCGGCCACAACACCAATCCGAAGATGTAGAACTTGCGGTGCACCAGGTCGAACAACACCGCCTGGCGGTCGTTCCACGACAACCACGGCAGGCCGTAGAACACCAGTTGCGTGCCCCATACGAATATCCAGCGCCACACCGCAAACTTGCCCGTCACCGCGCGCGGATAGATCTTCCTGCGAATCTCGTAGAGCGCCTGCTCTACCGGTTCGCTTTGCGCGATCGGGCGCGCTCCGGCGGAGGATTCCATGTCAATTCCGGAACAGAAGCATGCGCCGGAGAGTGTTATCCCTCAACGCGTAGTGGTGAAACCGGGCCGCCCCGGCCATCCTCACCTGGCATTGGAAAGACTCCAGACGTAGGCCGCCAGCAGGTGCGACTTGGCGTCGCCCAGGAACTCGCCCCAGGCGGGCATCTTGTTGTTCCGGCCTGCGCGGATGGTTTCCGAGATGGTGGTTTCGCCGCCGCCGTAGAGCCACACCTCGTCCGTCAGGTTGGGCGCGCCGAGTGCGGCATTGCCCTTGCCGTCGGCGCCGTGACAGGCCACGCAATTGGCCGCGAACAATGCCTTGCCCTTGGCCGCGAGCAGGCCGTCATGCGTCAACCCCGACAGCGATAATACATAGTGCGCCGCATCCTTCACGCCCTCGTCGCCGAGTACCGGCCCGAACGGCGGCATGATGCCGTTGCGGCCGTTGACGATGGTCGCCCTGATGGTCGCCGGATCGCCGCCGTAAAGCCAGTCCTTGTCGGCGAGATTCGGAAAGCCGCGGCTGCCGCGCGCATCCGACGCGTGACACTGTGCACAATAATTCAGGAACAAGCGCTGACCGATTTCCCGCGCCTTCGGATCGGCCGCCACCGCCGCGATATCCATTGCGGCAAATTTCGCGAACAGCGGACCATAGCGTTCGGCCGCCCGTGCCTGCTCGGCTTCGTACTGTCCGGTCGAAGTCCACTTGTAGGTGCCGGCGAATTTGCCCAGACCGGGGTACAGAACCAGATAGGTCAACCCGAAGACGATGGTGATGTAGAACAGCCAGCGCCACCAGTTGGGCAGCGGGTTGTTGTACTCCTCCAGGTTTTCGTCCCAGACATGGCCCATCGTTCCCACTTGGTGGCCGGGTACGCGCCGGCTGCTCATCGTCCACAACAGCACTGCGCACGCGACGATGCTCACGACCGTGATGACGGCGACGTAATAGCTCCAGAAATCGCTGGTGAAATCGCTCACTTGCCGCTCCTGTTCGGTTCAATCGGTTCTTCGTCCTCCAGCGCCATGCGTGCCGCCTTGTCGAAATTGTGCTTGCGCCGGTCGCTGTATGCCCAGACCACGATGCCTATGAACGTGACCAAGGCAACCAAAGTTATGAGGATGCGTGCGTCATTCAGATCCATGCGGTTCACCTCACCGTCCTGATCGCCGTGCCCATCCCCTGCAGGTAGGCCACCAGCGCTTCCATTTCGGTCCTGCCCTTGACCTCGTCTGCCGCAGCCGCGATCTGTTCGTCGGTATAGGGGACGCCGACAAGGCGCAGGCCGCGCATCTTCGCGGCGGTGCGGGTTTCGTCGATGCGATTTCTCGCCAGCCACGGGTAGGCCGGCATGTTCGACTCCGGGACCACGTCGCGCGGCTGCATCAGGTGCAGGACGTGCCACTCGTCGCTGTAGCGGCCGCCGACCCTGGCGAGATCGGGGCCGGTGCGCTTGCTGCCCCACTGGAACGGATGGTCGTACACGTACTCGCCCGCCACCGAGTAGTGTCCGTAGCGCTCGGTCTCGGCGCGGAACGGACGGATCATCTGCGAGTGGCAGTTGTAGCAACCCTCGCGAATGTAGACATCGCGGCCTTCCAGCCGCAGCGGGCTGTAGGGTGTGAGCCCCGTCACCGGTTCGGTGGTCGATCTCTGGAAGAACAGCGGCACGATCTCCACCAGTCCGCCCACCGCCACCACCAGGATCGTGATCACGATGAACAGGGTGACGTTCTTCTCGATTTTTTCCTGGAACGAATGTGTCGTCATTATTTGACTCCGGAACGCAAACCCAAAGAACTGGATGTCGAATTTCAGGCGTGGGCGCCGGCGGGCATCGGGATCGGCGCATCCACCGGCTTCCGGCCGGCCACCGTCTTCCATACGTTCCAAGCCATGATCAGCATGCCGGACAGGAACAGGATGCCGCCCAGCAGGCGGATCGCGTAAAACGGATACGTCGCTTTCACGCTCTCGACGAAGGTATAGGTCAGCGTCCCGTCAGGGTTCGACGCCCGCCACATCAGGCCCTGCATCACCCCTGCGATCCACATCGCCGCGATGTACAGCACCACGCCGATTGTGGCGATCCAGAAGTGCGCGGTGATCAATGGCACGCTGTGCATTTCGGTGCGGCCGAACAGCCTCGGGATCAAATAGTAGAGGCTGCCGATCGAGATGAATGCCACCCAGCCGAGCGCGCCGGAATGCACGTGGCCGATGGTCCAGTCGGTGTAATGCGACAGCGAGTTCACTGTCTTGATGGACATCATCGGGCCTTCGAAAGTGGACATGCCGTAGAAGGACAGCGACACGACCAGGAATTTGAGGATCGGATCGGTGCGAAGTTTGTGCCATGCGCCCGACAGGGTCATGATGCCGTTGATCATCCCGCCCCATGACGGCGCCAGCAGGATCAGCGAAAAGATCATGCCGATGGACTGCGCCCAGTCCGGCAGCGCGGTGTAATGCAGGTGATGCGGCCCGGCCCACATGTAGGTGAAGATCAGCGCCCAGAAGTGCACCACCGAAAGCCGGTACGAGTACACCGGGCGTTCGGCCTGCTTGGGCACGAAGTAGTACATCATCCCGAGGAAGCCCGCGGTCAGGAAGAAGCCGACCGCATTGTGTCCGTACCACCACTGCACCATCGCGTCCTGTACGCCGGCGTAGATCGAGTAGGACTTCCAGAAGCTGACCGGAATCGCCGCGCTGTTCACCAGGTGAAGCAAGGCCACGGTCAGGATGAACGAGCCGTAAAACCAGTTGGCCACGTAGATATGCGGCGTCTTGCGCTTGCCGATCGTACCGAAGAACACCACCGCATACGACACCCATACCAGCGTGATCAGCACGTCGATCGGCCATTCGAGCTCGGCGTATTCCTTCGAGGAAGTGATGCCCAGTGGCAGCGTGATTGCCGCCAGTACAATGACCGCCTGCCAGCCCCAGAAAGTGAACGCCGCAAGGCCGTCGGAGAACAGCCGCGTGTGACAGGTCCGCTGGACCACGTAATAGGATGTCGCGAACAGCGCGCAGCCGCCAAATGCGAAAATCACCGCGTTGGTATGCAGCGGGCGCAAGCGCCCATAGGACAGCCAGGATATGCCGTAGGTCAGGTCCGGAAACATCAGTTGGGTGGCGATCAGCACACCGACCGCCATGCCGACGATGCCCCACACCACCGTCATGATCGCGAACTGCCGGACAACCTTGTAGTTGTAGGTCGTTGGTTCCTGCATACTTGCTCCCTCAAATGAAGTCGCAAACTCTTTCGCCGGGTAGCCGTCGGGAAAGACGCGGTTTCCCTGAGGATGACCGCTCCCGGCTGCAAAGCGATGCTAGATGCGGCGATCCGGGCCGGGATTGACGTGGATCAAACAGCTACTGCACCGAATCGATTTTCATGCGTCCATGCCGTAGCGGCCCGCCGGGCCACGGCGGCCTGAGCACGGGAGGTAGCAGATCATTTCCGCATTTGACTCGACTCGATGGAGCGCCCGGCTCGCGGGGAGCGCGGCGGCAATCCTGATCGTGACGGCCTTCTCCGCTTGGTCCGAAAGCCAAAGCATTGCGCCCGATGTGCTGGTCAGGAAGGTTGTCACCGATGTGCTCGCCGCCATCGGAAACGTCCCTTCCGGCGACCGGGAAGGCCGCGAAAAGGCCTTGGCGTTCGCCAAGCAGAAGATCCTTCCCCATATCGACTTCGAGCGCATGACGCGGCTCGCAGTGGGCAGGGCCTGGCGCAGTGCGGAC
>JBGQGT010000104.1:0-7292 GCA_041497595.1 Gammaproteobacteria bacterium | reverse complement strand
GTATTTTCAGGAGGTTCAAGTGAAGTGGATGGGTTGGATTGCCGCCGTGGCCGCGGCTTTTTTTGTGTCCGTGGCGCAGGCCGAACAGGACATGTCCGAGGAGGCACTGAAGCTCGACGCGGTGTCGAGGCTGATCGACGCGCACGACCCGTCGCTGTCGGTGAACATCGGGCGGGTCTACGTCAAGCAGGCGGCGCTCGGGGCCGCACGTGACCTGCTGTACCAGAAGGGCAGGGCCGCCGGGTTGAAGAAGGAGACCTGGAATCTCGATTCGCCGCAGTGGCAGGCCGCCGAGCGGGAACTCGTGGAAGGCACCGATGCCTTGATCCAGCGCAGGGTGGCGAACGGGGCCTGGGTCCGGGAGGCCTGGTCCGAGCAGGTCGCCACGCTGCTCAACGGCGAGGAGGCCGACGAGATCGCGGTGCACTTCCAGACCGAGGGCGGCCAGTTGCAGCGGCGGGTAATCGAGTGGTTCGTGGGCGAGCTGACGCTGCAGACCTACACCTTCACCGACCGCCTCAAGTACGGCGTGCCGGGATCGGAGCAGGAGATGGAAGACCTGCGCAAGACCACCTACGAGATTCGCAGCCACTTCGACGCGATCTACGACCTCACCAAGTATCCGGACGCGGTGCGTTTCGCCAGCCGTGGTCCGGGGGTGGAGTATTTCAAGATGATGGTGATGCAAGGCGTCCACGTCCTGCACGTGCACCTGGAAGCGGTCGCCAACGAGGCGCGGGAGACGGTGCGTTCCCGTGCGGCGCGCGTGGATCCATACGTTGAGCAGATGAAACAAAAGCCGTGACGAACGTTACGGCGTGACAGCCTAGACTTTTTTAGCCTCTCGCCTCTCGCCTCTCGCCTCTCGCCCCTCGCCCCTCGCCCCTCGTCCCTCGCCCCTCGTATTCAGCCCAGCATCGGCGACAGCAGCGTGGCGATCCCGAGGAAGGAAAAGAAGCCGGCCACGTCGGTGATCGTGGTCAGCACGATGGATGAAGACTGCGCGGGATCCTGGCCGAAGCGGCGCAACATGATCGGCACCAGCGCGCCCGACACGCCGGCGATCACCATCGAGATCACCATCGCGCTGCTGATGACGGCGACCAGGCCGATCGAGCCGCTCCAGAACCACACGCCGACCGCCGTAGTCGCGGCGGTCGCAAGGCCGTTCGCAAGCCCGACGCTGGCCTCCTTCCACACCATCCGTGGCCACTGGCGCAGGCTGATTTCGCGCAGAACCAGTCCGCGCATGGTTACCGCCAGCGCCTGCGCGCCGGCGTTACCCGACTGACCCGCTACCACCGGAAGCAAAATCGCGAGCGCGGTGAATTTCGCGATGGTGCTTTCGAACAGGCCGACCACCGCCGCCGCCAGGAAGGCGGTGAGCAAATTGACCTGCAGCCACGGCAGGCGCTTGCGCACCGCGAACACCGGGCCGGAGAGCGCGCGCTCCTCGCGGCTCGCGCCGACCATGGTCTGGATGTCGAGGGTCGTTTCCGATTCGATCGCCGAGACCAGTGCCGCCTGCCGGATCACGCCCACGAAACGCCCGGCGTGATTGACCACCGGGAGTTCGGTGATCGGTTGATGCTGCAGGATTTCCACGACGTCTTCGCGCGGGTCGAGATCTTTCACCGCGGCGATCAGCGGGCGGGTGATCTCGTGCAGCGGCTGGCTTGCCTCGGCCGTCGCGAGATCCTGGATCTCCACGCGGCCGACCAGGCGCACCTGCTCGTCGACGACGAACAGTTCCCGCAGACCGCGGCTCTTGACCGTGCGCAGTCGCGCCAGCGCCTCGGCAATCGAAAGATCGGAGCGGATTGGACTGACGTTGGGGTCCATCAGCCTGCCGGCGGCGTCCTCCGGATAATCCAGCATGTCGCGCAGCTCGTTTGCGACATGCGGTTCGAGCATGCGCAGCAAGCGGTCGCGATCGGCGGGCCCGAACTGCGCGAGCACCGTAACGCTGACCGCGGGCTCGGATTCGGACAGCAGATGGCGCGCCAGGGTCTCGGGGACGCGCGCCAGCGCGGCGCCGGCGACATCCGGGGCGAGCAGTTGCCATGCGCGCACCACCGCATGCGGTGCCTGCCCGGCCAGCAAATCGGCGATCTCCTGCGGCGGCAGGGACTCGAGCTGCCGCGCCGCCTCGTGCGGGTAATCGAGAAAATAGCGCCGGTTCAGCGCCAGAACTGCCGGCAGGCTGCTGCTCATGAATCCTCGGGCTGCACCGGCTTGGCCGGGGGCAGCAGCCACAGACCGGCTTCCGCGAGCCCGGAAGCCGCGTCCCAGTAGCCGCGGGTGAGCACGCCGGTAATGGTGACTTCGTCGGCGGGCTGGGTGGTCGCCCGGCTGCGTGCCAGGGCGCGGGCAAGCGTGGCACGGTGCATCACGCCGATCAGCCGTCCGTCACGCTCCACCACGGGCAAAGCACTCGATTGTTGCCATCCGCGCTGAGTCGCCGCGCCGGTGAGCGGCGTCATCGCGGTGAGCATCGCTACCGGTTTGCGCAGGACTGCCGCGAGCGTCGTCGAATCCGGCACCCGCAGAAGTTCGTGCAGATCGACGATGCCGACCAGGCGCTGATCGTGATCCACCGCGTACACCTGTTCAACTTTCTTTTCGTCGCCGTCACGTACGCGTTCCAGCGCGTCGCTTACCCGGGTCTCGGGCGCGAGCGCGATGACGTCCGGATCGGCCCATGCGCCGACCGAATCATCCGGGTAGCCGAGCAGTATCCGCGAGGCCACGGCGGTGGCAGTGGGCAGCCCCTCGAGCAGGCGCGACCGGCGCGGCTCAGGTATGTAACGCAGCACGGTCACCGCCGCCTGCACGCCTGCCGCGGTGAGCAGCGCCAGCGCCGGCTCGTCGTCGAGGGAACCGAGGATCCGTGCCGCCGCCGAAGGCAGCATTGCCGTTAGCACCGGCGAGCCCGCGCGTGCCGGCACACTCGCGAACAGCGCTGCGGCGTCGGCCCCGGGAATGCGCTCCAGCACGCGCGCCGCCTCCGCGGGATGCGCGGCGATATACGTGCGCGTCAGCACTTCGGGTTCAGCCATTTTTCTGACGCGAGATCACCGCGATCGGCTGTTCGTTGTAGATGCGTCCGGGCAGCGTGACGCGGCCTTCAACGGTCTCGATTATGACCACGGTGGCGGTTACTTCCAGGATGCGGCCTTCATGGCCCGCGACGCGGATGAACTGGCCGACCGGGAAGGCCTGGCGCATGTAGTGCGCGCCGATGAGGTTGGCGATGTAGTCGCGCGCGCCGAATCCTACCGCGAGGGCGACGCCACCGACGATGATTGTAGCGGCGCCGGCGGCGAAGATGGCAAGGAAGGTGATCTTGATTCCGACCTGGTCGGCACCGACCAGGATGGCGCCGACCAGAATCAGCACCTGCGCAACCCGCGCCAGGGCGAGGCGTTGCGTATGCGCGAGCCGCGTTGCGGTGGCCAGGAGCAGATCGGCCACGAAACGGGAAACGATGTAGCCGGCCGCGATGATGAGCACGCCGGCGATCAGTGTCGGCAAATAGTCCATCAGGCGCGCCAGCCAGTCGGTGAACGCCTGCAGCCCGAGGACCTGCGTCGCCGCGGCAACGAAGAACAGCAACACCACCCAGAACACCACCGTGCCGAGCACGGCGGAGGCCCGCCCCACGCGGAAGCGCTCGCCGCCGCCGGGCCCGCCGATGCTGGAGAGCAGCCGGTCGAGCAGCAGCACCGCGCGCATGGTCAGCGCACGCAGCAGGCGCGCGAGCGCCCAGCCGACGATGAGCAGCAGGATCGCGCCCAGGACGCTGGGGAGATAGGCGAGGATGCGCTCGATGATGGTCGAGGCCGCGTGAGCCAAGGCGTCGCCGAGACCGCGCACTTTGTTCATCCGTAATGCTCCGAGGAAAACGTGCGCCGCGGGCCGCCGCGGCGTCGTCGCGAGCTTAGCACCGCTGCTCGGCGCAAGGGAAGCGCCAATCCGCGCAAACTGCCGGTGACGGCCGTGACGATTCGGCCGTATTTGGTTTCCCGGTCGCGGATTGCGGTTTCGCGGCCTCCGCCATCAGCGGGCCGCCGGCGCGTGCGCCGCGGTATCATTCGGCGATGAATGCCCTGTACGACTGGCTGACGCAGCGCGGCCGCGACTGGACTTACGCGTGGAGCCGCGTGTTCTACTTCGCCGCGCTTGCGGTGATCGGCGCGCTGTCGCCCTCGGTCTACAACAGGGCCACGCGCCAGGTGGCGGAGAAACAGATCTATTTCACCGCATGGCAGATCCTTCCCGGTTTCAGCCTCTTCGTGGCGCTGTTCAGCTGCGTGTTCATACAGATCGTCGGGGCGACGGCCAGCGATTTCGGGCTGTACCGCTACGCGCTCGAGTTGGTCATCCGTATACTGGTGCTGGAGATCCTGCCGCTGCTTACCGCGCTGTTCGTGGCGGTACGC
The DNA here is from genome assembly GCA_041497595.1 of Gammaproteobacteria bacterium. Lineage (GTDB taxonomy): Bacteria > Pseudomonadota > Gammaproteobacteria > Burkholderiales > JACQAP01 > JACQAP01. The sequence continues at coordinate 2,850 of JBGQGT010000104.1, read as the reverse complement.
ACCGGCGCCGCGATCAACACCGAGGTGGCGCTGATGCAGATCCAGAACGAGTTCGAAGCGATGGAAAGAGTCGGCATCGATCCGTTCAGGCTGGAACTGCTGCCGCGCGTCATCGGCGGCACCATCTCGGTGCTGCTGCTGACGCTGGTGAACATCGTGATCGCGCTGGTCATCGCGCACGTGCTGATCTTCGACTTCCGTCCGTGGAGCCTGCCGCCGGGGGATTTTGGCCGGGTGATCGGCAAGGTGTTCGACGTGCCTGCGCTGCTGGTGCTGGGGGCCAAGATCCTGGCATTCGGGCTGGCGGTGACGGTCATTCCGATTTCCGAGGGCCTGAGCACGCCGCAGAAGCAGATTTTTTACGCGCCCATCGCGGTGCTGCGCGGGATGGTGCGGCTTTTCTTCGCGCTGATGATGATCGAGCTCGTGGCCATTGCCGTGATCTACGTATAGAAACCCATGGCGGAGAATCAGGACAAGCGCAAGCGGGTCGTCATGCTGGCCGGCAATGCCGAACGCCGGCGGCTGATCGAGTCGCATCCCGAGGCGGGATTGGTATCGGACACTCAGCCGCTGCGCGCCAACCTGTCGGTCCTGGAAAATATCACCATGGTTCTGCAGTTCCGCACCAACACCTACATCGGCGAGGCCAACGACATCGGCTGGGAATTGTTGTCGCTGGTCGGACGCACCGCCTGTGCCGACAAGCGCGACCCGGACCTGGACTATGAGGAGCGCTTCGTGGCGAAACTGCTGCGGGCGGTGGTGATTGCTCCGCCTATAATCCTGATCGACCGCCCGGCGCAGTTGTTGCCGGACAGCAATTACCCGGTCTTCCTGCAAGGTACGCTCACCGCGCTGGAGCAACGCTTCGAGCAGTGCTGGATTCTGGATTACACATGGAACGCGCCCCTGTATCGCAGCCGCGGATAAGGAACCTCGGCTTCAAGGTAGGTCTGTTGCTCACCCTGATTCCGTTCATCGCCATCGGGCTGGTGCTGTATGCGCTTTATGCCCGTGGCGTGTTCGAAAGCACGCAGGAACTGGTGCTGATCGCCAAGGATGCCGAAGGCGTGACCGAGGGCATGCCGATCATGTTTTCGGGATTCCCGATCGGCCAGGTGAGCAGCATGGCGCTCACTGAAAGCGGCGAAGTGCAGATCAAGGTGTGGATTCGCGAGAAGGACGCGCGCTGGCTGCGCACCTCCAGCGTTTTCACCCTGGAGAAGCAGTTCTTCGGCGGAGCGAAGATCCGGGTTACCACGCGCAAGATGAACGACCCGCAACTGCCCCCCGGCGCAATCGGCAAGCTGATCAGCATCGACGCGGCGCAGGACCTGCCCCAGGTGATTGCGCGCGCCAACGTGGTGCTTCAGAACATCGAAGAGATGATCAAGCCGGATTCCAGTCTCAACCGCAGCCTGGCGCATCTGAAAGAGGTGACCGAACGCATGGCCGGCGAGTACGGCGTGCTCGGCAGCCTTGCCGGCAGCCCCGAGCACGCGGGGCAGGTCATGGAGGCGGTGAGGAGCGTGAGCGCGCTGATCGCCTCGCTCAAGGGTGTGACCAGCCGCGCGGACAGCATGCTGATCAGGACCGACGAGAAAGTGTTCGCCCAGGGCGGGGTCATGGATGAAGCACGAAAGTCCATCGTCAATCTAAATGCCGTCCTTGGCGACGCGCGCGAGAGCCTGAAGAAGGCCGACGCCGTCCTCGCCAACGCGCAGTCGGCGACCGCCGACGGCAAGGCCGCCGCCGCCAACATCAAGGGCGCGACTACCGATCTTGCCGCGCTGCGCACCGAAGTGAACGACAGCATCCGCAAGGTCGGCGTCCTGATCGATGAGATCGACCGCAAATGGCCGTTTGCGCGCAAAAACGAGATCAAGCTGCCGTGAAGTCGTTTTTCCTGTGCGCGCTCGGTTTGGCCGCGCTGATCGGCGGATGCGCCGGCGCGCCGGCGCCGGAATGGCAGTCCGGGGCACATGTTGCGCTGGAGAAATTCAGGCAGAACTACCTGGAAGGCAACATCCCCCTGGCCGAGCACTATTTCGCCGAAGCGAGGATGAGCATCTCCGCCACCGGCCGGCTGGATCTGGCCGCGCGCGCGGAACTGATCCGTTGCGCCCTTGCCACCGCGTCGCTCAGTGACGAACCTTGCGCGGAGTTCGACGCGCTGCGGAGTTATGTGACGGCGGAGGAAAGGGCGTACGCGCAATTCCTGGCCGGCCGCTGGCAGGACCTGCGTGCCCGGGAATTGCCGGAACCGTATCGCGGCGTGGTGAAGGCAGGCAGTGAAGCTTCACAGAACCGGGAGATCGGCAGAATCGAAGACCCGGTGTCGCGGCTGGTGGCCGCGGGTGCCGCGTTCCGCGCCGGCCGGCTTTCACCCGCGGGGGTCGCGACGGCCATCGACACCGCCTCGGCGCAGGGATTCCGCAGGCCGCTGCTCGCCCATCTGAATGTGCAGGCGAAACTGGCCGAACAGGCCGGTGATAGCGCAGCACTGGAAACGATTCGCAGGCGCATCGAACTGGTTTCCCAGTCGCCGCCTGCCGGCAATTAAGAAAGACGCTCTCACCACGGAGGATTCTTTTCTATACCTTCTTTTCAATACCTTCCCTTCAATACCCCCTTGAGGGGTGCGCTCGACGGGTGCCCTTGAGGGGTACACGGAAGAATTCCAAATTCAATAGCAACGACAAAAGGGATGCTGATGCCGTCGCAGTGCTTTTTGCAGTAGCTCAGAAATACTCTGGCATCATCGACCCGTACTATCATTACGTATGCGGACAGACATCCTCGGAGCACCCACAATGTATCAAGCAATTATTGCGCGTCGGCACGATC
>JBGQGT010000103.1:0-7330 GCA_041497595.1 Gammaproteobacteria bacterium | reverse complement strand
CACCGGTCTGCTGCCAATTTGCCTTGGCGAGGCCACCAAGTTTTCCCACTCGCTGCTCAATGCGGACAAAACTTACGAGGCGGTGATCCGATTGGGGTTTGTGAGTTCGACCGGCGATGGCGAAGGCGCGGTACAGGAAGCCGGTGTACCGGATTTCGACCACGAGAAATTGCAGGAGGTCGTGCGCGCTTTCACCGGGCCGATCGTCCAGGTGCCGCCAATGCACAGCGCGCTGAAGAAGGATGGGCGACCGTTATATGCGTATGCCCGGGCCGGAATAGAAGTAGACCGGACCGCAAGAAACGTCCTTATAAAGAAGCTGGAACTAATTGATTTAAAGAAAAATTCTTTGTCCATTAGGGTGACCTGTAGCAAAGGGACTTACATCCGCGTATTAGCGCAGGATATGGGCGAAGCGCTGGGTTGTGGCGGATACCTGACGGCGTTGCGGCGGACCCGGATTGCTGATCTGGATATAGCCGCGGCAATCGGGCTCGAGGATCTTGAAAAGTCTGGGCCCATGCTTGCGGCCACCCGTCTGCTGCCGGTCGATCTGCTGGTAAGCGCATATCCGGCATTGCGTCTCGATAGCGCGGAAGCGAAACGCGTCAGCACCGGCCTGGAGGTGCGGTCCGCCGTTGAGGTCATGCAGCAGGGCCTCGTCAGGTTGTATGGCCCGACGGGAACTTTTCTGGGCGTGGGCGAAGGCCGGTCCGGCGGCATCGTCGCCCCGAAACGCATGCTGGCCAACCCGGCGGCGGTTCCGGAAAAGCCGGCAAACGTGCGATTAACCCCCTAGAAACGCTTGGAAACCCTGGATTCCGCGGGTAGAATGTCGGCCTTTCTTTCGGAGACAGGGTAATGGCGATAACGACGAGCCAGAAGGCTCAGATTCTGCAGGAGCATCAGCGAGCGAAGGCCGACACCGGCTCCCCCGAAGTGCAGGTCGCGCTGCTTACCGCGCGCATCAACGACCTGACCGATCATTTCAAGGCCCACGTGAAAGACCATCATTCCCGTCGCGGGCTGTTGAAAATGGTGAGCCGCCGCCGCAAGTTGCTGGACTACCTGCGCCAGGCGGACAGCGACCGGTACCGCTCGTTGCTCGATCGCCTCGGGCTTCGCAAGTAAAGAATTCTTCTCCTTCGGTCACTCCGGGCATGTCTTAAGCATTTCCCGCAATCCGGACCGGCAGCGATGCGCCGACCGGAAACCCCGAAGCGATCAACCGCGTCAAGGAGCGGTCCGCGCTCCTTCGCAATTCAGCATCAGAGGGAACCCTCTTGAACGTAACCAGGAAAACCATCAACTACGGGCGCCACACGCTTACGCTCGAAACCGGCGAAGTTGCACGCCAAGCTCACGGCGCGGTCATGGTAAACATGGACGACACGGTGGTGCTGGTCACCGTCGTCGGCAGCAAGGACGTCAAGCCGGGACAGGATTTCTTGCCGCTTACCGTGGATTACCAGGAACGCACCTACGCAGCCGGCAAGATCCCCGGGGGATTCTTCAAGCGCGAAGGCAGGCCGTCGGAAAAAGAAACGCTCACCTCGCGGCTGATCGACCGTCCCATCCGGCCGCTGTTCCCGGAGGGCTTCTTCAACGAAATCCAGGTCATTGCCAAAGTCGTTTCCTCGAACAATGAGGTGGACTCCGACATCCCGGCGATGATCGGCGCCTCCGCCGCGCTGGCGATCTCGGGTATTCCTTTCAACGGACCGATCGGTGCGGCGCGCGTGGGCTATCTTAACGGCGAGTACGTTCTCAACCCCACGGCAACCGAACTCAAATCCTCGCAGCTGAACCTGGTCGTGGCCGGCACCAAGCAGGCGGTGCTGATGGTCGAGTCCGAGGCGATGGAGCTTTCCGAAGACGTGATGCTGGGCGCAGTCGTGTTCGGCCACCAGCAGATGCAGGCGGTGATCGATACCATCAACGAACTTGCCGACGAAACCGGCAAGGCGCTGTGGGATTGGGCACCTCCCCAGAAGGACGGCAGCATCACCGAACGCATCGCCCAGCTTGCCGAGGAGGAACTGCGTGAGGCATATAGCCTGCGGCAGAAACAGGCGCGCAGCGAGAAGGTAGAGCAGATCCGTGCCAAGGTTCTGACCGAAGTGGCGCCCGAAGGCTCCGACACCGCGCACGTCAACCTGGTGAAGTCGATTTTCAGCGATATCGAGTCGAAAATCGTGCGCAGCCAGATTCTCAACGGCGAGCCGCGCATTGACGGACGCGATACCCGCACCGTGCGGCCGATCACAATTCGCACCGGCGTACTGCCGCGCACCCATGGTTCCGCGCTGTTCACCCGCGGCGAAACGCAGGCTCTGGCGGTGGCCACACTGGGTACCGCACGAGACGAACAGATCATCGACGCGCTGCAGGGCGAGTACCGCGAGCGCTTCATGCTTCACTACAACATGCCTCCTTACGCGACCGGAGAAACCGGCCGTGTCGGCACTCCGAAGCGGCGCGAAGTCGGGCATGGACGGCTTGCCAAGCGCGCGCTGCTGGCGGTACTGCCGGCTCCCGAGGAATTTGCCTATTCGATGCGGTTGGTTTCCGAGATTACCGAGTCCAACGGCTCGAGTTCGATGGCATCGGTGTGCGGCGGCTGTCTGGCGTTGATGGATGCCGGGGTGCCGCTCAAGGCGCACGTTGCGGGCATTGCCATGGGCCTGATCAAGGAGGGCAACCGCTTCGCGGTGCTGACCGACATCCTCGGTGACGAGGACCATCTCGGCGACATGGATTTCAAGGTCGCCGGGACCGAGTCGGGCATCACGGCGCTGCAGATGGACATCAAGATCCAGGGCATCACCAAGGAAATCATGAACGTCGCGCTGCTGCAGGCGCGCGAAGGGCGGATGCACATTCTCGGCTTGATGCGGCAGACGCTGGCCACCCCGCGTGCGGAACTCTCCGCTTACGCGCCGCGCATGATCACCATCAAGATCAAGCCGGAGAAAATCCGGGAGGTGATTGGCAAGGGCGGTGCGGTGATCCGTGCCATCACCGAAGAGACCGGCACGACCATCGACATCAACGACGACGGCACCGTGACCATCGCCTGCGTTTCTTCGGAGGGCGGCGAGGCGGCCAGACGCCGCATCGAGGAGATTACCGCGGAAGTCGAAGTCGGGCGCGTCTACGACGGCACCGTGCTCAAGCTCCTGGATTTCGGCGCGATCGTCAGCGTGCTGCCCGGCAAGGACGGGCTGCTGCACATCTCGCAGATTGCCAATTAGCGCGTCAACAGCGTTGCCGATCACCTCAAGGAGGGCCAGGCCGTGCGGGTCAAGGTCCTCGAGGCCGACGAGAAGGGACGGCTGCGGCTGTCGATGAAGGCGGTCGCCGAAGAGGCAAAGGCCGCCGGTTAGCAGGATTCAACGGGCGAAAAAAAGCCCACCGCAAGCGGTGGGCTTTTTGTTGGCCGTGTTGCCGGCTCCGTTATGGCGCCACAGGCATGATCTGCAGCAGCGTGAACGGGTAGACGTAGGCCTGCAGCATCACTAGGCCGCCGACCAGCATCGCCAGTACCACGCTGTGGAAGAAAACGTAGCGCAGGATGTCGCCCTCGTGGCCGTACCAGCGGGTCGCGGTGGAAGCCACCACAATGGACTGCGCGTCGATCATCTTGCCCATCACGCCGCCGGAGCTGTTGGCCGAGGTCATCAGGATCGGATTCAAGCCGAGCTGCTCTGCGGTTATCTTCTGCAGGCCACCGAACAGCACGTTCGACGATGTGTCGGAACCGGTCAGCGCCACGCCCAGCCAGCCGAGCATCGTCCCGAAGAACGGGTAGAGCACGCCGGCGTGGGCAAATGCGAGCCCCATCGTCGCGTCGGTTCCGGAGTAGCGCGTCACGAATCCCAACGCAAGCATCGCCGCGATGGTGAGCAGCGAGAATTTCACCAGCTTGATCGTCTCCCAATACTGGCGGAATAGCCCACCGATGGAATAGCCCATGAATAGGCCGGCTACGATGGCGGCGAGAAAGATGCCGGACCCGGTAGCGGACACCCAGTTGAAATTGTACTTGGCGCCCTCCTTGACCGGCTTGGCCACCACCGGCGGTACCTTCTCGACCTTCTCGTGCAATGCCGCAATAGGGATCTCGACGCGAGTGAAGGCGTAGCTCACCTTCTGCTTCGTTTGTCCGTCGACAGTGATGGTCTCCGTGGTCTTGCCGTCCAGGAAATTCTTCGTGGTCTGGAAGCCCCAAGCGAATACGAACACGCTCAGGATCAACCAAGGGGTCCAGGCGCGGATCACTAGGTTGGTGGGATGCTGCTCGAACTTGGTCGGCGCGACATCTGGGATCCCGCTGTCGCTCTGGTGACGTTTGAGCGCGGTGCTGGTCCAGATCTGCTTCGGCTTCCAGAACCTGAGGAAGGTCACGAGGCAGGCCATGGATATCACCGCCGAACCCACGTCGACCAGCATCGGGCCGTGCAGGTTCGAGATGAGAAACTGCGGGATCGCGAAGCTGATACCAGTCACGAGGATGGCAGGCCATATGGCAATCATCCCGCGCCAGCCGGCGAACGCCCAGATCAGCCAGAACGGAACGAGCACCGAGAAGAACGGAAGCTGGCGTCCCACCATGGCGGACAGGGCGTTCACGTCTAACCCGGTCACGGCCGCGAGCGTGATCACGGGCGTGCCAAGCGCTCCATAGGCGACCGGCGCGGTGTTCGCAATCAAAGACAGACCCGACGCGGCCAACGGCGAGAAGCCTAGCCCAATCAGGATCGCCCCCGTCACTGCGACCGGCGTGCCAAATCCAGCAGCGCCCTCGAAGAATGCGCCGAAGGCGAAGGCGATCAACAGCAATTGCAATCGTCGGTCCTCGGTGACGTTGGCGATGTTGTCCTGCAGGACCTGGAAGTAACCCTTTTGCTTCGTGAGCTGATACAAGAAAATGATGTTCAGCACGATCCACCCGATCGGGAGCAGACCGAACAGCGCACCGTTGAATGCAGCTCCCCCGGCTATCGCTGTGGGCATGCCGTAGACGACGATGGCGATGAACAGAGCGCTCACCAGCCCAAGAATCGCAGCCCAATGCGCGGCGATTCGGAAGAACGCCAGGCTGCCGAGCAGTACGATGATGGGAATCGCTGCGCATAGCGTTGAAAGCCAGGCATTTCCGAGTGGATCGTAAACCTGCGTCCAGACCATGAGTTGTTCCCTCCCTGTTTGTTATCCGTGCATCGCCCGGCCGTCGAGTGCGAACGGTCCGCGTAATACTTTGAAATCCCGCCCATTATATCCAATTCGATCACGCCGACGCGTGGCTCGAATTTTGGATCTGGCTATGCGGATGCCTTGGGTATAATCCGGCGCTCAGACTACGTGGACGGGCGCGATGAACGAGAACATGCCTTTCCGGAACGGCGGCCGAATTCTTGTGGATCAGTTACGGCTCCACGGAACCGACACCGCATTCTGCGTTCCGGGCGAGAGTTATCTGGCGGTGCTGGATGCGCTTTACGACGCGCGTGAGCGCGTGCGCCTGATCGTCTGCCGCCAGGAGGGCGGCGCCGCGTTCATGGCCGAGGCCTACGGCAAGCTCACCGGGAAACCCGGGATCTGCTTTGTCACCCGCGGGCCCGGTGCCACCAACGCCAGCATCGGCGTGCACACCGCGTTCCAGGATTCGACTCCGATGATTCTGTTCATCGGCCAGGTGGGCGGCGACGTGGTCGAGCGCGAGGCGTTTCAGGAAATGGACTACCGGCGCATGTTCGGGCAAATGGCGAAATGGGTGGCGCAGATCGACCGCGCCGATCGGATTCCCGAACTGGTCAGCCATGCGTTTCATACTGCGGTGTCGGGGCGCCCCGGTCCGGTGGTGCTGGCGCTGCCTGAAGACATGCTGGCGAGCCGCGCGGTGGTCACGGATGCCAAGCCTTACAAGAGGGTGAAGCCGCATCCCGGCGTGGCCGACATGGAGCAGTTGCGCGGCATCCTGGCGCAGGCGCAAAAACCGATGGCCATTCTCGGCGGTGGCGACTGGTCGGCGCAGGCGTGCAACGACATTTGCGCCTTCATCGAAGCCAACAACCTGCCAGCAGGATGCAGTTTCCGCAGGCAGGACCTGCTCGACAACCGGCACCCCAACTACTGCGGAGAAGTGGGCGTCGGCATCAATCCCTTGCTCGGGGAACGCATACGCAGCGCTGATTTGATCCTGGCGATCGGCCCGCGGCTTGGCGAGATGACCACCGGCGGATACACATTGTTCCCGATCCCACGTCCGCTGCAGCGCCTCGTGCACGTGCATCCGGGGAGCGAGGAGTTGGGCCGTGTTTACCAGGCCGATCTGATGATCAACTCCGGGATGGCGGAATTTGCGCAGGCGGCAGCAAACCTCCCGTCCGTGGATTCCTCACCCTGGCGCGAGTGGACCCATCGAGCCCGCGAGGATTACCTGAAGAACCTCAAGCCCGGCCCGATGTCCGGCGATCTTGATTTGGGGGAGGTGATGGCCTTCCTGCGCGGTCGCCTGCCGGAAAACGCCATCATCACCAACGGCGCGGGCAATTACTCGGGCTGGGTGCAGCGTTTCTATCAGTACACCGGTTTCCGTACCCAGCTAGGCCCCACCAACGGCGCGATGGGTTACGGCGTGCCTTCAGGTATCGCCGCCAAGGTGGTGCACCCCGACCGCGTGGTGGTGAGTTTTTCCGGCGACGGCTGTTTTTTGATGAACGGGCAGGAACTGGCTACAGCCGCGCAATATCGGCTGCCGGTCGTGTTCGTCGTGATCAACAACGGCATGTACGGCACCATCCGCATGCACCAGGAACGCGAGTATCCGGCGCGGGTGTACGCGTCCGCGCTCGACAATCCGGACTTTGCCGCGCTGGCGCGCGCCTACGGATTGCACGGTGAGACGGTGCAGAGAACCGCGGACTTCGGGCCTGCCTTCGAACGGGCGGTGGCCTCGGGCAAACCGGCGTTGCTGGAACTGCGAATCGACCCGGAGGCCATCACCACGCGCACCAGCCTCACCGCGATTCGCGAGCAGGCGCTCAAGGCCGGCCGCTAGCAAAACCGTTACTCCACGCGCGCGCCGGATTCCCTGACGATCTTGCCCCATTTCACCAGTTCGGCACGCATGAAGTCGGCGAACTGGCCCGGTGTGCCGCCCGCGGGCTCGATTCCCTGATCGGTCAGCCGCCGGCGGATCTGCGCAGTTGCCAGCGCCTTGTTGGCCTCCCGGTTCAGGCGCTCGATGATCTGTGGCGAGGTGCCCGACGGCGCGTAGAGCCCGAACCACGAGGTGATGCTGTAGCCGGGCAGCCCGGCTTCGGCT
>JBGQGT010000102.1:0-7447 GCA_041497595.1 Gammaproteobacteria bacterium | reverse complement strand
GCTCACCGGGCACCTGGTGTTCACCACCGTGCACGCCAACAACGTGTTTGATGTCATCGGCCGCTTCCTGCATATGGGCGTGGACCCCTACAGCTTCGTCGCGGCGCTGAACGGTGTGATGGCGCAACGGCTGGTGCGGGTCAACTGCGTGCATTGCAGCGTCGAGGACAAGCCTAATGCGCAATTGCTGGCCGACTCGGGGCGCGCCCCGGAGTCGGTGCGCGGATATGCGTTCAAAGCCGGCCGCGGTTGCGGCCAGTGCCGCGGTTCCGGTTACCGCGGCCGCAAGGCGATCGCGGAGACCATGTTGCTCAATGACGAGCTGCGCGAGCTGATCGTCACGCGCCAGCCGATCCGCGTCATCAAGGAGGCGGCGCGCAAGCTCGGCACCCGCGACTTGCGGGATGCCGCGCTGGAGCTGGTCAAGACAGGCGAAACCACGTTTTCGGAGATCAATCGTGTCACTTTTGTGGCGTGAACGGGTGCGCATCGGCATTTCGCCGCAGCAGGTGGAGATGCTGCGCTATGCGCCCGGCTGGAAGCGTGCGGTCCCGGAACGCAAGACGCTGACCTGCGCCGGAACGCCGGAACGCAACGCGACGGCGTGGGTGCCGGCGGTGGAGGCGCTGCGAGAGCTGCTCGCGCATCCGAATCTGCACAGGGCCGACGCCACGGTTATCCTGTCCAACCACTTCGTGCGCTATCTGCTGATACCCTGGAGTGCCTCGCTGGTCACCGAGGAGGAGCGGCTTGCGTTCGCCAGGATGCGCTTCGTGCAGGTTTACGGCGAAGTGGCGCAGAACTGGATGCTGCGATTGTCGGGCGGCGCCGCCGGTTCTGCGCAAGTCGCGGCGGCGGTCGAGAGCCCCCTGATCGATTCGCTGACCACGCTGCTGGAGAATTCGCCGCTGGCATTGCGTTCGATCCAGCCGCAACTGATGGCATTGGTCAATGCGGCGCGAAAAGCGATCGGGCGTGATGCGTGGCTGGCGGTGGCGGAGCCGGGAAGGGTGCTGCTCGGGCTGTTGCGTGGCGGGCGCTGGCTTTCGTTGCGCAGCCGTCCGTTGAACGGCGAAACGGTTGCCCTTGCCGAGTTACTGGAACAGGAGCGTCTGATGCTCGGGCTGGAACCGGGCAGTGAGAAGATCTGCCTGCGCACGCTTTCAGGCGCCAAGCTCGATACCGCGGGATTGCGGATCGAAAGGCTGCCCGGGCGCGATGCCGGTCTGGAGGCGACCGTAACATGATGCGCGCGCTCGAGCTCGATTTCGTGGCGGGCAGCAGGCGCGGCCGCTGGCTGGGCATCGGCCTGCTGGCGATTGCCGCGGTCGCCACCGCCAAGCTCGCGGACATGTATGCGGAGTCGCAGCGCGAGGTCGAGCAAATCGAGGCGCGCATTGCCCGGATCGAGCGCCGCGCCAACGGGATTAACCCCGATGCGCCGAAGCTGGCCGATGCCACCATCCAGGAAATCCGCCATGCCAACCAGGTGATCGATCAGATCACGCTGCCCTGGGATCGCTTGTTTCGTGCTGTCGAGTCGGTAGCTAACGACCGGGTGGCGCTGCTCGGCATCACTCCGGATCAGACCGGTGGCACAGTGGAACTGAACGCCGAGGCGGCCGACGTCGAAGCGATGTTCGATTATGTGAAGCGTCTGCAGCGCGCGCCGTCGTTGGCGCGGGTCTATCTGCTCAATCATCAGGTCAACGCCCGGGATCCGCTACGTCCGGTGCGCTTCACGGTAATCGCGTCATGGATCGAAAAAAAATCGAGCTGACGAGCTGGAGACTGCGGCGCTTGGCGCGCGGACTGAACTTGACCATGGTCCTGGCGCTGGGACTGGCCGCTTTCGACGTGCCGTTCTATTACTCCGCCGTGGCGCCGGTGCTGCAAGAGCGGACGCGACTGCGCGCCGAAGCATCGAAACTGCATGCCACACTGGAGGGGTCGCCGGCTCGCGAAGCGAGTGCTCCCCGCGATCCGGAAGCGGATCTTGCCGCGTTCTACGCCGCGCTGGCGCGCCCGGCAAACGCGCCCGAGCTGCTGCGCCGGCTGCACCGCGCGGCGCAAACACACGGACTCAGGCTCGAGCAGGGCGAATACCGGCCGCTTGCCGATCAGGGCGGCAAGCTCACCCGCTACCAGATCCTGCTGCCGGCGAAGGGCACCTATCCGGAAGTGCGCCGTTTCCTGGCGCAGGCGGGCCGCGAAATCCCGGGATTGTCGCTCGACGGCATAAGCTTCCAGCGCCAGAAAATCGGCGACGAAGCGCTGCAAGCGCAAATCAAGTTTACCTTGTTCCTGAGCATGCAGGGATGAAGATCTCCTCGCGCCAACGCTGGATCGCATTGGTCGCACTGCTGATGGCTACGCTGACGGCGGCCGCGTGGGTGCGCGAGGCCGACAGGAAAAGCGGCACCGAAATCATCGAGCCGCCAGTGCGGCCGCGGCAGGTGCAGGTGGCGCGCGGCGCGGATCCGGCAACTCCGGATCGGGTGCACCTGGAGAAACTGCGCAGCCGCGATCCTGACTCGAACGCCAACGATGCGTTCGTCACGCGCAGTTGGCGCAAGCCGGTACCGAAGGCGGCTGCGAAGGTACCCGTTGTCGCGGCGGCATTGCCTGCGGCACCCTCGCCACCGATTGCAGCTCCGCCGCCTGGCGCGCCGCCGCTTCCGTTCACCTACATGGGCAGGCTGCTGTCCGAGGAAGCAAACGCAGTGTTCCTTATTCAGGGCGAGCGCAATCTCGTTGTGCATGAGGGCGAGATCATCGAATCGACTTATCGTGTGGACAAAGTCTCGGAGACGCGGCTGACGTTCACTCACCTGCCGTCCGGCGTCCAGCAACACCTTCCCATCGGGGAGCCGCAGTGAAAAAACCAGCCTTGCTCCTCGTGCTTGTCCTTTGCGCATGCGCAACCGATCAGGCCTTCGTTACGGGGAGACAGATGATCGAGCAGGGCCGCGAGGAGGAGGGACTGCGGCAAATGGATGCCGCGGCGAAGGCCAATCCGAACAACATCGAATACCGCGCCTCCTACCTGCGCGAGCGCGACAAGTACCTCAACCAGTTGCTGACCCAGGGCGACAAGCAGCGGCTGCTGGGAAAGCCGGAGGATGCCGAACTGTTCTATCAGCGGGTGGTCATGGTCGACGCCGGCAATGCCCGCGCGCTGGCGGGGCTTGCGGCAGTGCAGGCCGAGCAGCGCCACCGGGCCATGGTCACTGAAGCGAAAGCGCTGTTCGAAGCCGGTGATCTGGATGGCGCGCAGATGAAGCTGCGCCTGGTGCTGGCGGAGAATCCGTCCCAGCGCGAAGCCAAGGCGCTGGCGCGCAGCATCGACGAGCAGAAAACGAAAACAGCCTCGGCGCCCGCGGTGTTGACGAGTTCGCTGCGCAAACCGGTGACGCTGGAATTCCGCGATGCGCCTCTGAAGAGCGTATTCGAAGTGCTGTCGCGAACGTCCGGCATCAATTTCGTGTTTGACCGCGATGTGCGTCCTGACCTGCGGGTAACCATTTATGTGCGTAACACCACGATCGAGGACGCGGTGCAGTTCCTGCTCACCACCAACCAGCTCGTAAAGAAAGTGTTGAACGACAATACCGTGCTGGTCTACCCGAACCTGCCGATCAAGGCGAGGGATTATCAGGAACTGATGGTGAAGAGCTTCTATCTCGCCAATGCCGATGTGAAGCAGACGCTGAACCTGATCAAGACGGTGGTGAAGACGCGCGACATATTCATCGACGAGCGGCTGAACCTGCTGGTAATGCGAGATACGCCGGACGCGATCCGGCTGGCGGAAAAACTGATCGCCGCGCAGGACCTTGCTGAACCCGAGGTGATGCTCGAACTGGAAGTGCTCGAGGTTGGGCGCAGCCGCCTGCAGGAACTCGGCATCCGGTATCCGACTCAGGCCGGTTTCAGCATCGACGGTGCTGCCTCCAAGCCCGGGCAGGCTACGCTGAACGAACTGAAGAACTTCAATTCCGGTTTGGTTACGGTGACCGTCACCGATCCCGCGCTGCTGATCAATATGCGCAAGCAGGATGGAGTCACCAACATCCTCGCCAACCCGCGCATCCGGGTGAAGAACCGCGAAAAAGCCAAGATTCACATCGGCGACAAGCTGCCGGTGATCACCACCACTTCCACCGCCAACGTCGGCGTGTCGGAGTCGGTGACTTACCTCGACGTGGGCCTGAAACTGGACATCGAGCCCAACATCTACCTGGAAGACGAAGTGGCGATGAAAGTCGGGCTCGAAGTCAGCAACATCGTCCAGGAAATCCGCAGCGTGCAGGGCACCGTGACTTACCGGCTAGGCTCGCGCAATACCTCAACCACCCTGCGGCTCAAGAACGGCGAGACCCAGGTATTGGCCGGGCTGATTCAGGACGAGGAGCGCAATACCGCCGACAAGGTACCGGGGCTGGGCGACCTGCCTGTCCTGGGCCGGCTGTTCGGCAGCCGCAAGGACGAGCGCAACAAGACCGAGATCGTGCTTCTCATCACGCCCTATGTGGTGCGCAATCTCGACCGGCCGGGTGCCGCCACGCTCGAATTCATGTCGGGCACCGAAGGCAGCCTCGGCGCTGCACCGCTGCGGCTGTCGGGTGCCGGAGTGCTTGTCGGGCCTTTGGCGCAATCGATCGCGCAGCGGCAACGGCTGGCGCCGGTGCCTGTACCTGGCGGACCGTCGGTGCAGCCGCTGAACATCGAAGCGACGCCAAGCCCCGAGCTTATTGCGGCCAGCCCCGCGAGTTCGCTGCTGCTCTCTGCGCCACTGCAAGTGCAGGCGGCACGCGAGTTTGCGGTCGTGGTGTCTGTGCCGCCGGGGCTGGCGAGCCGGGTGCAGCTCGAACTGAATTACGACAGCGCGCGGCTGCAGGCAGTCGGCGTACCGGAAACTGCGACGGCCGGACGTATCCCGCTGCAGGTCTCGGGCTCCGCGGTGGTTCGATTCCGCGCAATCGAGGGCCAAAGCGGCATGGCACAAATTTCGGTCGCCAACATATCCTCTATCGGTGCTGGCGGCGAGAGCGTTGCCATCTCTGCCCCGGCGCCGGTGGAAATCAACATAACGCCGTGAAGGCGGTGATTGGTGAACGGTAACTGGTGACTGGTAACTACCTTCAAAAACAACGCAGGCAAACAAGCAACATTTGACCGAACATGGTGATTGTTTCTCCCGGTCACTCGTCACCCGTCACCCGTCACCGCGCGAACCGCGCATCGCACGGCTTCACCTTGATCGAACTCATCATCACAGTGGCGATCGTGGCGATCCTTGCCTCGGCGGCGCTGCCGCTCACCCAGATCACGGTCCAGCGTGCCAAGGAGCAGGAACTGCGCAGCGCGCTGCGACAGATTCGGGAAGCGATCGACGCCTACAAGCAGGCGGCCGACGAGGGGCGCATTTCGAGGAAGGCGGACGAGTCGGGGTATCCGCCCGTGCTGGGCGCGCTGGCCTCCGGCGTCGAGGATATCAAGTCGCCGGAGAAGAAGATGATTTACTTCCTGCGCCGCGTGCCGCGCGACCCGCTCGCGCCCGCCGAGCTATCCGCCGCCGACACCTGGGGCAAACGCAGCTATGCGAGCCCGCCAGACGATCCTCGGGAAGGCGAGGATGTGTTCGATGTGTACTCGATGGCGGACGGTGTCGGGTTGAACGGGGTTCCGTACAGGCAATGGTGACCACCTCACCCCAGCCCTCTCCCCCGCAAGCGGCGGAGAGGGAGCAGGCACGAGGAATCGCGACGAAGCGCGCCTTTTCGCCGGTCACCTGTCACTGGGTGGACCGTGCTTGGCGCGGGTTCACGCTGATAGAGCTTCTTGTGGTGATGGCCATCATCGCCCTGTTGCTCGCCATTGCGGTGCCGCGTTACTTCCACAGCACCGACCGGGCAAGGGAGGCGGTGCTGAAGGAGGACCTCGCGCAGATGCGCAACGCGATCGACAAGTACCACGGCGACAAGGGCCGCTACCCCGATGCGCTTGAGGATCTGGTGACCGGGAAATATCTGCGGCGCATTCCTCCCGACCCCATCACCGAAAGCTCCGTCACGTGGGTAAGCCTGCCGCCGCAGCCCAGCGAACAGGGCAGGATTTTCGACGTGAAGAGCGGGGCGCCTGGCGCTGCGCTCGACGGCACACAATACGGAGACTGGTGAGCGGCGTGAAGAAGAAACGAGTACTCGGGACTCCGGACTCAGGACTCAGCAATGGCGTACCCGGGAACAGCGGTTACCAGTTACCGGTCACCAGTCACGGCTTCACCTACATCGGCCTGCTGATCTTCATCGCGCTGATGGGTATCGCACTGGCGGGAACGGGAGTCATCTGGCACACTGAAACGCGGCGCGAAAAGGAGCGGGAACTGCTCTTCGTCGGCGGCCAGTTTCGCCGCGCAATCGGGCTGTACTACGAGCGCAGCCCTGGCGCAAAGCAATTTCCCAAGGCGCTGGAGGATCTTCTGCTCGATCGGCGCTATCCAAACACGCAGCGTTACTTGCGGCGCCTCTATGCCGATCCGGTTGGCGGAACTGCGAAGTGGGGGTTGGTCAGAGGTCCGGAGGGCGGAATAGTGGGGGTTTTCAGCTTGTCGGACGCCGAGCCGCTGAAGCGCGCCGGGTTCCCGCTGAAATACGAAGAATTCGAAGGCGCGGCCGGCTACAGCGAATGGCGGTTCATGTACGTACCCGCCGCGCCCGCGAATCAGCCGGGGTCGCGGCCGGCGGTGATGCCGGGGAAGCACTAGGAAGTGGTGCGGTACTTCTTGTAGTAGCTCATCACCCGCGGGACATAAGTCATGGTCTCGCTGTAGGGCGGGATGCGGTTGCCGTGCCTTACGACCGCGTTCTCTCCCGCGTTGTAGGCGGCGACGGCAAGCTGGAGATCGTTGTTGAACAGGCGCACCAGATCGCGCAGGTAGCGCGCGCCGCCGTGAATGCTCTGTGCGGGGTCGAGCCGGTTCTTCACGCCGTAGCGCTTTGCGGTGCCAGGCATCAGCTGCATGAGTCCGGCGGCACCCTTGCGCGAGCGCGCCAGCGGGTTGTAGCCGGACTCCGCGGAGATCACCGCGTGGATGAGTGCCGGCTCGAGCTTGGTGAGTCTTGCCGCTTCGAAGATGTGCCGGGCGTAGCGCGAACGCGCCTCATCGTCGTAGTAACGCAGTTCGCTCGCCAGAGTTTGCGCGACCGGATCCGGCTTTTCCCTCTTTTCCTTCAGATAGAACTTGTAGCGGCTGTCGGGCGGCACATTGGTGAATTGCACCGCGCCGTCGGCATCCACGTAGCGGTAGACGTCGGCCTGCGCAATTCCGGCAGAAACCGCCATAACCAGTAAGAGGAAGAACCGGGTTCCCATGATAAACCAACATGCAGCAACTTCCGGGCCAATTGTCCTGAGGAAACCATGGGTTAGCGCAGTCTCGGCT
>JBGQGT010000101.1:0-7448 GCA_041497595.1 Gammaproteobacteria bacterium | reverse complement strand
GGTCATGCCGTCGATGGCAAGCTCGACGGTGCGTGCAGGGGCGGGGACGTTCGGGGAGTCCATGGCATGGACACTCTAGTACCCTCAGGGGGTACCAGTCAAGTACCGGGGTGGGGTATGAGAGGCGAAGGCTAGGGAAAAGCAGGGACTAGGGGCTAGGGATGAAGCAGGGACTAGGGGCTAGGGATGAAGCAGGGTCTTGGGGCTAGGGTAAAAGAACAATTGCGAAGATATGTAAAGACAAGAACTAGACTTTGCTAGAGCCCCTAGTGTGCCGTCCACGAAATAACTGGACAACTCATTTCTTCGCTTTTCTCCGACGTGGCAGCGTGCAACCTGGCTGAATGCTCTCCAGGGTTTGTCGGCAACGCGAGAGCTTGGCCACGATGGATTCCACCGTGGCCATCCAGACGAAAGGCTTCGGGTTCTCGTTCCAGGCCGCCAAGAACTCCGCAATCGCTTGCTGTAGCTCGGCCACGCTGCCGAACGAGCCACGGCGAATTCGCTTGCTCGTCAGCTCGCCAAACCAGCGCTCGACCAGGTTCAGCCAACTCGAACTGGTGGGCACATAGTGGCAGACAAAGCGCGGGTGGCGCTTCAGCCAAGCCCGGACGTTGGGGTGCTTGTGCGTGCCGTAGTTGTCCAGTACCAGATGCAAGCTGATCTCCCCGGGGAACTCGTGGTCCAGACGGCGCAGAAAGCGCAAGAACTCCTGGTGTCGATGCCGTTCGTAGCATTGTCCAACCACGCGTCCTTGCAAGACTTCCAGTGCGGCAAACAAGGTGGTGGTTCCGTTGCGCTTGTAGTCGTGCGTCATGGTTCCGCAGCGGCCCTTTTTCATGGGCAGGCCCGGTTGCGTGCGATCGAGCGCCTGAATCTGGGTCTTCTCATCCACACACAGCACCAGCGCCTGCTGCGGCGGATTCAGATACAAGCCCACCACATCCGTCAATTTCTCCAGAAACTTGGCGTCTCGCGACAGCTTGAACGTCTTGTCCCGATGCGGCTGGAGATGGTGACTTTGCCAGATATTATGGACGGTCGACTTGCTCACCCCCTGGGCCTCGGCGAGCCCCCGACAAGTCCACTGCGTCATGCCTTTAGGCTTGGTGCCGAGCGTCGCCGACACGATCGCCGCGATCTTGCGCCGCCCGTAGCTTGGCTTGCGGCCCCGCCCCGGGGCCACTTCCCACATACTGTCCAGCCCCTCCTGGGCAAAGCGCTCGCGCCACAGCGTCACCGTCTTGCGATTCACCGCCAAGTCGCGGGCGATCGCGTTGTCCGATTGGCCTTCGGCCGCCGCCAGCACGATCCGACTCCTCAAGGCAACTTGCTGCGGAGTACCGAAGGCCGACACCCACTGACGCAGTTGCTGCTCATCTGCTTCTTTGAGTTGCAATGCGGGCGTCGATCGCGGCACCTTCTCAGCATAGTAGAGTCCGCGCTGCTTGTCCAGTTATTTGATGGACATAACACTAGCCCCTAGCCCCTGCTTCATCCCTAGCCCCTAGTCTTTCAGTTCGCGACGATCCCTGAACTGCTCCAGCGCTTCGGGATTGGCAAGCGCCTCCAGGTTCTTCACAGGGTTGCCGTGCACCACGTTGCGCACCGCGAGTTCGACGATCTTGCCGCTCTTGGTGCGCGGAATATCGCCCACCTGGACGATCTTCGCCGGTACGTGGCGCCGGGTGGTGTTGAGGCGAATCTGGTCCCTGATTTTCTGCGCCAGCGCGTCGTCGAGCGCGAGTGCGTCGCGCAGGCGCACGAACAGCACCACGCGCACGTCGTTGTCCCAGTCCTGGCCGATCACCAGGCTTTCCACCACTTCATCGAGTTGCTCGACCTGGCGATAGATCTCGGCGGTGCCGATGCGTACGCCGCCGGGATTGAGCGTGGCGTCCGAGCGACCGTAGATGATGACTGTGCCGCGCCGGGTCAGTTCCATGTAATCGCCATGGCACCAGGTATCCGGGAAACGCTCGAAGTACCCGGCGCGGTACTTGGCGTCGTCGGGATCGTTCCAGAAATAGATGGGCATCGAAGGAAAGGGCGCGGTGCACACCAGTTCGCCCTTTGCGCCGATGACCGCTTTGCCGTCGTCATCGAATACCTGCACGTTCATTCCGAAGCCGCGGCACTGGATTTCTCCCCGATATACCGGAGCCGTCGGATTGCCGAGCACGAAGCAGGAGGCGATGTCGGTGCCT
This sequence comes from Gammaproteobacteria bacterium, assembly GCA_041497595.1. Lineage (GTDB taxonomy): Bacteria > Pseudomonadota > Gammaproteobacteria > Burkholderiales > JACQAP01 > JACQAP01. Next base: position 5,241 of record JBGQGT010000101.1, on the reverse strand, counting down.
CCGGAAATCGAAGATAGCAGGACGTCTTTTTTGATCGCGCCATAAACGTAGTCGAAACCCTCCGGCACCAGCGGCGAGCCGGTCGAGGTGATGGTCTCGACCGAGTCCAGCCGGTGGCTATCCATCGGCCTGGCGCCGGCCTTGTTGAGCGCGTCTATGTACTTGGCGGAGGTGCCGAACACGGTCATGCGCTCTTCGTCGGCGAAGTCGAACAACACGCTCGCTCTGGGATGGAAAGGCGAGCCTTCGTAAAGAAGCAGCGTCACGCCGGTGGCGAGGCCGGAAGCAAGCCAGTTCCACATCATCCAGCCGCAAGTCGTGAAGTAGAAGAGACGGTCGCCGCGTTTCAGATCGGTGTGCAGCTGATGTTCCTTCAGGTGCTGCAGAAGCGTGCCGCCGGCGCCGTGAACTATGCATTTGGGCACGCCGGTGGTGCCGGACGAGTAGAGAATATAGAGCGGGTGGTTGAAAGGCAGGCGCCGGAACGCGATTTCGCGGCCGCGATACGCTCCGACGAAGTCGGCGAGATGCACCGCGTTCCGGATGCCGGAGACGTCGGGTTGCTCCCGGGTGTAGGAGACGATCACCGTGCGCGCCAGCGTCGGCAAATTCCTTGCAATCTCGGCAATGCGCGGCAGGGTATCGTGGGTCTTGCCGTTGTAGTGGTAGCCCTCGACCGCGAACAGCACCTTGGGCCCGATCTGGCCGAAACGGTCGAGGACGCCCTGCGCGCCGAAGTCCGGCGAACACGACGACCAGATCGCACCGAGGCTGGTGGTGGCAAGCATGAAGATGATGGTCTCGGGCATGTTCGGCATGAAGGCCGCGACCCGGTCGCCTTCCTTCACGCCAGCGGCCGCCAACGCCTGCGCGGTGCGCGAAGCCGCGTCGTACACTTCAGCGTAGCTCATGCGACGGCGCACCTTGTCCTCGCCCCAGAACACCATCGCGGTGTCGTCATCGCGCCGCCGCAGCAGGTTCTCGGCAAAGTTCAACCGCGCATCCGGGAACCACGTCGCTCCCGGCATCCTGCCGCCATCGACCAGAACCCGCTCGCCGCGAGTCTCGGCCACCACGCCGCAGAAATCCCAGATGGCAGTCCAGAATTGCTCCGGGTCGCGCACCGACCAGTCGTAGAGCTGCCGCGAGTCCCTGACCCCGGCATTCCAGCGCTGGTTAACGATGTGGATGAAGCGCGTGATGTTGGATCTGGCGACGCGTTCGCGCGACGGCCGCCAGAGGATCGGGGGCGTAGTTTGGCTCATGGCTCGTTAGAACCCAAAAAAATAAGAATCTCAACGCAGAAGCGTTGGGTGTGTTGATCTTGTCTATTCTGGGCGCATTTGCGGGAACAGGATCACGTCCCGGATCGAGGGACTATCGGTGAACAGCATTACCAGGCGATCGATGCCAATGCCCTCGCCCGCAGTGGGCGGAAGGCCGTACTCGAGCGCGCGCACATAATCGGCGTCGTAGAACATCGCTTCCTCGTCGCCGGCCTCCTTGGCCCTGGCCTGCTCCGAGAACCGCTCTGCCTGATCTTCCGGGTCGTTCAGTTCCGAGAATCCGTTCGCCATCTCGCGTCCGGTGATGAACAGCTCGAAGCGGTCGGTGACTGCCGGATTGGCCTCGTTGCGGCGGGCCAGGGGCGAGACGTCGGTCGGATGGGCGACGATGAAGGTCGGCTGGATGAGCTTGTCCTCGGTGGTCTGCTCGAACAGCTTGAGTTGAAGCAATCCCAGGCCGTCGGTGGGGAAGACCTCGACTTTGAAAGCATCGAGCGCCGCGCGCAGGTAAGCAGGCTTGCCAAGTTCGGCAAGCGGGTATTTCGGGTCGTACTTGGCGATGGCCTCGGCCATGGTCAGCCGATCGAAGCGTTCGCCCAGATCCATGGTCTCGCCCTGATAGCTGAGCGTGGTCGTGCCGAGCACCTGCTGCGCGACCTGCCGCAGCAGTTCTTCGGTGAGGTCCATCAGATAGTTGTAGTCCTGGTAGGCCTCGTAGAACTCCAGCATGGTGAACTCCGGGTTATGCCGGGTCGAAATGCCCTCATTGCGGAAATTGCGGTTGATCTCGAACACCTTCTCGATTCCGCCCACCACCAGCCGCTTGAGGTAAAGTTCTGGCGCGATGCGCAGGTAGAGGTCCATGTCGAGCGCTTTGTGATGCGTGACGAATGGCCGCGCCGCCGCACCGCCGGGGATGGGCTGCATCATCGGCGTTTCGACTTCGAGATAACCGCGCGCGGCGAAGAATTCGCGCATCGCCTGAATCATCCGGAAACGCGTCTTGAATACGCGCTGCGTTTCCGGATTCGTGATCAGATCGAGATAGCGCTGACGGTATTTGCTCTCCTGGTCGGCCAGACCGTGGAACTTCTCCGGCAATGGCCGCAGCGACTTGGCGAGCAGGCGCACGCCGGTGGCCTTGACGGTAAGTTCGCCGGTCTTGGTCTTGAACAGCGTTCCGGTCGCGCCGACGATGTCGCCGAGGTCCCAGTGTTTGAATGCGGCGTGCACCGTGTCGCCGGTGACGTCGTTGGTGACGTAGATCTGGATGCGCCCCGACATTTCCTGGATGGTGGCGAAGCTCGCCTTGCCCATCACGCGCTTGAGCATCATCCGCCCGGCAACCGTCACTTCGACTTTCAGCGGCTCCAGCTCTTCGTTCGACCTGGGGCCGTAGTCGCGATGCAGGTCGGCGGCGAGATGACGGCGGCGGAAATCGTTGGGAAAGGCATTTCCCTGCGCACGCAACTCGCGCAGCTTGGCGCGCCGCTCCTCGACGATCTGGTTGGTGTCAACTCCCGGTTGTTGGTTTTTGTCTTCCATGTCTTTAAGTCTTATTTGCCGCACCCGTCGTAACTGTCGTGACTATCTCGGAGACAAGGCGCGGCCAACGATTCGCTTGTTGCGAGTCACGTCAGTCACGATCGTCACAATCGTCACGATAGTCACGGTCTCAAACGCCTTGTTTCAGGCTGGCCTCGATGAACGGATCGAGGGCGCCGTCGAGCACCGCCTGTGTGTTGCCGGTCTCTACGTTGGTACGCAGGTCCTTGATGCGCGACTGGTCGAGCACGTAAGAACGGATCTGGTGTCCCCAGGCGATATCGGTCTTGGAGTCCTCCATCGCCTGCTTTTCCTCGTTGCGCTTGCGCAGTTCGAGTTCATACAGGCGCGCTTTCAGCATTGCCATCGCCTCGGCGCGGTTGCGGTGCTGCGAGCGGTCGTTCTGGCACTGCACGACGATGCCGGTTGGCACATGGGTGATGCGGATCGCCGAGTCGGTCTTGTTGATGTGCTGGCCGCCGGCGCCGCTGGCGCGAAAGGTGTCGACGCGCAGGTCCGCGGGGTTGATCGCGATCTCGATGGTGTCGTCCACCTCCGGATAAACGAAAACGCTGGCGAACGAGGTATGGCGGCGCGCATTGGAGTCGAACGGGGACTTGCGCACCAGGCGGTGCACGCCGGTCTCGGTGCGCAGCGTACCGTAGGCGTAGTCGCCGTTGACTTTGAGCGTGGCGCTCTTGATCCCGGCCACTTCTCCGGAGGACTCCTCCAGCACCTCGACCTTGAAGCCACGGCGCTCGCAGAACCTGAGGTACATGCGTTCCAGCATCGATGCCCAGTCCTGGGCCTCGGTGCCGCCCGATCCGGACTGGATGTCCAGGAAGCAGTTGTTCGGATCCATGGGATTGGCGAACATGCGGCGGAACTCCATGTCCGCCACGATCTTCTCCATGCCGGCAACGTCGTCGGCAACGGCGTTCAGGGTGGCGTCGTCGTTTTCCGACCGCGCCATCTGGAACAGTTCGCGCGCATCCTTCAGCCCCTGGTCGAGCTTCTCCAGGGTCGTGACCACCGATTCCAGGTTCTTGCGCTCGCGCCCGAGGTCCTGGGCGCGCTTGGCGTCGTTCCAGAATGCGGGGTCTTCGGTGAGCTTGACGACTTCGATCAGGCGGTTGCGTTTGCCATCGAAGTCAAAGATACCTCCGCAGTTCCTTGGCCCGGGTATCGAGGTCCTCGAGTTGATTTTCGATGGCGTTGAGTCGTTCTGCTTCCATTTTGGATTCCGATCCGGGGGTTGAGACGAAGGTAAGTAGGGGGTCATTTTAACCGATGTCGCACACTGGATTGTCCGTCATGTGAACAACAAGGCCACGACCAGACCCACCGCGACCGCGGCCATTGACCCGGCACAACGCGCAAACAACGGCCGGCCGCCGACCATGAGCACCATGCCGAGCTTGAATACGATGTTTGCCCCGATCGCCAGCACCACGGCGATCGCCACCTCGCGAGCCTCGACCGTGCCGATACTGAATAGCCGCAGGCTCGACAGCGTGATTGCGTCCACGTCGGTGAGCCCGGCAACCAGTGCCACCGCATACAGCCCGGCAGCCCCGGCGAGGCCGGAAAGCCAGGCGGCAAGCAGCAGCACCAATGCGTAGATCGCGCCAAAGGTCAGCGCGATGCGCAGCTCGGCAGGATTCTTGATGTCCGGGACCGGCGCCGTGTCGTCCCGCCCCTGACGTGCATGTAGATAGGCCAGGCTGGCCAGGCCGAGCAGCAGGCCGCCCCCGAGGATCGGCAGCAACGTGCCCAGCAGGCGCGGCGCGACGAAAGAGGTGAGCACCGCCAGCCGCATCAGCAGCACCAGGTTCGCCAGCACGATGACCATCACTGCCATGCCGCGGAGCGTTTCCTGGTCCCGGGCATGGCGGGCGTAAATCAGCGTAGTGGCGGTGCTGGACACCAGCCCGCCGAGCAATCCAAGCAAAGGCGCACCGTAACGCAGGCCGACCAGGCGCACGGCGACATAACCGGCCAGGCTGACTCCGGAAATGAGCACCACCATGGACCAGATCTGGTAGGGGTTGAGCGCGCCGTGCGGGCCGAAATCCTGATCCGGCAGGATGGGCAGCACGATGAACATCAACACCGCGAACTGCAGGATCGAAATCAGATCGCGGCGCTCGAGTCTCTCGGTGATGCCGCGCAATTCGGTCTTGAAGTACAGCAGACTGGTGATGACGATGGCCAGCATCACCGCCAGCGTCTGATACTCGAACCACGTCATGACTGCCAGCCCGTAGCACAGCAGCAAGGCGACGACCGTGGTGGTGCCGGGGTCGTGCTGTTCCGGGTCGCGGGCGTTGGCGGTGACGATCATTGCGGCGACGATCAGCAGCCCGATGATCAGAATCGCCGGCGAGCCGGTCTCATCGCTGAGCAGCGC
>JBGQGT010000100.1:0-7463 GCA_041497595.1 Gammaproteobacteria bacterium | reverse complement strand
GGCGGGGGCGTGTGGGGTACCATCCCGATGCCGCCCAATCCGGTCAAGGAAGACGAAGCCAAGCTTCTGGTGGAGTGGGTCCTGTCGCTGTAGATCGCTGGTTCACGCGAACCACAGGAAAAGCCGGCAATCGCCGGCTTTTTTTGTTTTTGCCGATCATGACAACCCAATGAATTACGGGCGCAAATTGACAATGTTTCGGAGCGTGGCCGATAATCGCCGGAGGTTTTCTGGCGCGCATACATGGAGGGGGACAGGAATCATGAACAGCGAAAACTCTGGGATCTCGCGGCGAATCGTCGCAGTAGTGGCCGCAATCGCGCTCGCGGCGGGCTTGGGTGCGTGCGGCAAGCAGGAGAACAAGGCCAAGACCGGCTCGTCGCTCGAGCGTGTCGTCAAGATCGGCCATGCCGCGCCGCTCACCGGCGGCATCGCCCACCTGGGCAAGGACAACGAGTATGGCGCCAAGCTCGCCATCGATGAAGCCAACGCCAAGGGCACGACCATCGGCGGCGAGAAGATCGTGTTCGAGTTGCTCAGCGAGGACGACGAGGGCAAACCGGACAAGGGCCCGATCATCGCGCAAAAATTCGTGGATGCGAAAGTCGCCGGCGTGGTCGGACACCTGAACTCCGGCGTGACCATTCCCGCGTCCGCGGTATACAACCAGGCGGGCATTCCGATGATCTCGGGCTCCGCCACCAATCCGAAGCTTACCGAGCAGGGCTTCAACAACGTTTTCCGCACCGTCGGCCGTGACGACCAACAAGGCCCGGCGATCGCCAATTATCTCAACGCTCAGTACCAGCCGAAGACCGTCGCGGTCATCGACGACGCGACCTCCTACGGCGAAGGTCTCGCCAACGAAGTTGAAAAGACGCTCAAGGCCGCCGGCATTGTCGTGCTGCCACGCGAAAAGGGCACAGACAAGACCACCGACTGGAAGGCCATCCTGACCAAGTTGAAAGGCAAGAAACCGGACGCGGTGTTTTACGGCGGCATGGATTCCGGGGCGGGCCCGCTGATGCGGCAGGGACGCGAACTCGGCATCAAGGCCGTGTTCGCCTTCGGCGACGGCGCCTGCACCGACAAGATGAAGGAGCTGGCGGGTGACGCTTCCGAAGGACTGATCTGCTCCCAGGCGGGAATCCCGGTGCAGGCGGCAAGCAAGGAATTTCTGAACGCCTTCAAGGCGAAGTTCAACGCCAACCCGCTGATTTATGCGCCGTTCACCTACGACGCCGCCAATCTCATCATCACCGCGATGCAGAAAGCGAACTCCGTCGATCCGGCGAAGTACCTGCCCGAGCTTGCCAAGCTCAGTTTCCAGGGCGCAAGCGGCAAGATCGAGTTCGATCAGCGCGGCGATCGCAAGGACGCCGAGATGACGATATTCACCATGAAAGGCGGCACCATCACGCCCATCGCGATCATCAAGGGCGGCAAGTCCGTCAAGTTCGAGGACTTCGTCAAGGGCGCGACCTGAGCACGGACGCAAGCCGCAGCGGGCGCGAAGCAAAGCAACGCAACGACATGATGCGGCGCGGATGGCACTTGCGTGCGCCGCGTGCGCCGCCGCGCCGGCATTGACCTGACCCGCGAATCACCGGCCCGGACGCGCCGTGGAAATCTTTCTCCAGCAGATCATCAACGGCCTGACTCTGGGTAGCGTCTACGCCATCGTGGCGCTGGGCTACACCATGGTCTACGGCATCATCCAGCTCATCAACTTCGCGCATGGCGAAGTGGTGATGATCGGCGCGATGATCGCCCTCACCGTAATCGCCGCGCTGGCCGGCGCCGACACGGGCCTGGCGCCGGTGCTGATCGTGCTGGCCGGAGCCGCGTGCGCGATCCCGGTGTGCATGGGCGTGGGCTACGCGATGGAACGCGTGGCGTACCGGCCGTTGCGGGGGGCGCCGCGGCTGGCTCCGCTCATCACCGCAATCGGCATCTCGATCATCCTGCAGAACGTCGCCTTGATGATCTGGAGCCGCGCGCCGATTTCGTTTCCGCAGGTCGTGGCCAACCCGGTGTTCGAGGTGGGCGGCGCGCACATCAGCGCGGTGCAGATCGCGATCATTCTCATCTCCATCGCAATGATGGGCGGACTCACCGCGCTGGTGTACCGCACCAAGCTGGGAATCGCCATGCGGGCCACCTCGGAAAATCCCCAGATCGCCGGCCTGATGGGAATCAATGTAAACAAGGTGATTGCATTCACGTTCATCGTCGGCGCAGGGCTCGGTGCGGTTGCCGGCGTGATGGTCGGGACTTACTACGGCGTTGCCCACTACACCATGGGAGCGTTGCTCGGGATGAAGGCCTTCGCGGCCGCCGTCCTCGGCGGCATCGGCAATCTCGCGGGCGCGATGCTGGGCGGAATCCTGCTCGGGGTAGTGGAGGCGCTGGGCGCGGGATACATCGGTGAACTGACCGACCTGTGCCGCTATTCGTGGCTTGCGGACATGCTTGCGGAGAACTGTGCACAGAACCAACACTTCATTCTGTTCGGCAGCAACTATCAGGACGTGTTTGCTTTCCTGGTTCTGATCGCCGTGCTGGTGTTCCGGCCGTCCGGCCTGCTGGGCGAGCGCGTGGGCGACCGTGCATGAGGCGGCGGCCCGATGATTGACGCCCTTGCGCGAATGCGGCGCCATCCCGCCGCGCTCTGGGTCGGGGTCGTGCTGGTGGCGGCCGCGCTGCTGGTGCTGCCGTTCGTGCTGGCCTCCGTCGGCACGGCCTGGGTGCGCATCACCAATCTCGCCATCCTGTTCATCTTTCTGTCGCTGGGCCTGAATATCGTCGTCGGCTTCGCCGGTTTGCTCGATCTCGGGTACATCGCCTTTTACGCAGTCGGGGCCTATACCTACGCGTTGCTCGCCTCGCCGCATTTCGGCCTGCACCTGCCTTTCTGGGTCATCCTGCCGATCGGTGCGGCGCTGGCCTGCCTGTTCGGGGTTTTGCTGGGTGCGCCGACGCTGAAGTTGCGCGGCGACTATCTCGCGATCGTGACGCTGGGTTTCGGCGAGATCGTGCGCATTTTCCTCAACAATCTGTCGCAGCCGGTCAACCTTACCAACGGTCCGCAGGGCGTCACGCTAATCGATCCGTTCACGATCGGCAATTTCAGTTTCGCCCGCAGCGAAACCTTCCTCGGGCTGACGTTCAGCGGCCCGATCAAGTATTACTATCTGCTGATGCTGGTGCTGCTCGCCGTTATCGTGATCAACCTGAGGTTGGAGAATTCGCGCATCGGCCGTGCCTGGATCGCGATCCGCGAAGACGAAGTCGCCGCCCAGGCGACGGGCATCAACACCCGCAACATCAAGCTGCTGGCGTTCGCGATGGGCGCGAGTTTCGGCGGCATCGCCGGCGGCATGTTTTCGGCGATGCAGGGCTTCATCAGCCCGGAGAGCTTCGTGGTGGTCGAATCCATCATGGTGCTGTCGATGGTGGTCCTCGGCGGGATGGGCAATATCGGCGGTGTGGTCATCGGCGCGTTGTTGCTTTCCTTTGTTCCGGAAGTGCTGCGCTATACCGTGGAGCCGGTACAAAGGGCCGTGTTCGGCCGCATGCTGATCGAACCGGAGGTCATCCGGATGCTGTTGTTCGGTCTGGCACTGGTGCTGATGATGCTGTACCGGCCGGCCGGGATCTGGCCGTCCAAGACGCGCAAACGGGAATTCGCCGAACAGGACTGAGCCAGGATGGGAACCGCGCCAGCGGCGTTGCTCGACGCGCGCCACATCGAAAAGCACTTCGGCGGCGTTGCCGCGCTTGCCGACGTGTCACTGACGATCCGGCACAACGAGATTTACGGCCTGATCGGGCCTAACGGGGCGGGCAAGACCACGCTGTTCAACGTTCTCACCGGGCTGTACAAGCCGGATGGCGGGCGTTTCGAATTCGACGGCATCGATCTGATCGGACTCAAGCCGCATCGCGTGGTCGGGCATGGCATCGCGCGCACGTTCCAGAACATCCGCCTGTTCGGCAACATGACGGCGCTGGAAAATGTCATGGTGGGGCGTCACGTGCGTACCCATGCCGGGGCTCTCGGTGCGATCCTGCGCGGCCAGCGCACCATGGCGGAGGAATCGGCGATCCGCCGCCGCGCGCGCGAGCTGCTCGAATATGTCGGCATCGCGCGCCACTCGCATGCGCTGTCGAAGAATCTGTCCTACGGGGACCAGCGGCGTCTGGAGATCGCAAGGGCGCTTGCCACCGAGCCGAAGCTGCTGGCGCTGGACGAGCCGGCCGCCGGCATGAACGCGACCGAAACCGCCGACCTGCGCATTCTGCTCATCAAGATCCGCGGCGACGGGGTGACCATCCTGCTGATCGAGCACGATGTCAAGCTGGTGATGGGTTTGTGCGACCGGGTAGCGGTGCTCGACTACGGCAAGAAGATCGCCGAAGGCGAACCGGCAGCGGTTAAGAACGATCCGGAAGTGATTCGCGCCTATCTCGGAGGCGCGTTGCCTTGAACGCCCTTCTGGAGGTTTCCGGGTTGAAGGTGGCCTACGGCGGCATCAACGCGGTCAAGGGCATCGACCTGAACGTGGGCGAAGGCGAGATGGTCGCGTTGATCGGCGCCAACGGAGCGGGCAAGACGACGACGTTGAAGGCGATCTGCGGGATGTTGCATCATGGCGGCAAGGTGCGCTACCGCGGCGAGGATGTCAGCGCGCTGTTGTCCTATCAGCTGGTCGAGCGCGGGCTGGCGCTGGTGCCGGAAGGGCGTGGCGTATTCGGCCGGCTGACGGTGCACGAGAACCTGGAAATGGGTGCGTACACGCGCAACGACCGCGCCGCGGTTCGCGCCGATCTCGATCGCATTTACTCGCTGTTCCCGCGACTTGCCGAACGCCGGAGGCAGACCGCGGGCACGCTTTCGGGGGGCGAGCAGCAAATGCTCGCCATCGGGCGCGCGTTGATGAGCCGCCCGAAACTGCTGTTGCTCGATGAGCCGAGCATGGGACTGGCGCCGATGATGGTGGAGAAGATTTTTTCGACCGTACGCACCATCTCGCAGGAAGGCGTTACGGTGCTGCTGGTCGAGCAGAACGCAAAGCTTGCACTGGAAGCCAGTCACCGGGGCTACGTGATGGAAAGCGGGTTGATCACCGTGGCCGACAGCGCCCGGTCCTTGCTCGACAACCCGCAGGTGCGGCAGGCATACCTGGGAGAGTAGGCGGCGGCAGAATCGTTGGTATCCCGAACGGGGCGCGGCAACAGGATCGCGACGAGGTGACTAGGAAATGGCGACCGGAGCGGTAAAGCGCAAGATGGCGGCACTGGGTGAGCGTACCGGCATTCTCTTTCGCGTCGAATTTGCGGACGGCTCGCACTACCAGAACGGCGCCGGCACGCCGGCGTTCACCATTGTGATTCACAAGCGTGCAGCCGAGCTGCGTACCGCGCTGTTCGGGCACATCGGTTTCATCGAGTCCTATTTCGACGGCGACGTCGACATCGAGGGCGATCTCGGCGCGGCGTTCCGGGTCGGGCTCGAAGGCCGCTTCGCGCATCACTCGAATCCTCTGATCGTCATTCGCAACCTCTGGCACGAGCTGCGCTTCTCCAACCGCTCGATCGCGCAGGCCAGAAAGAACGCGCGTTTCCACTACGGCCTGGGCACCGAGTTCTATCGTTATTGGCTCGATTTGCCGTCGATGATGTACACCTGCGCCTACTGGAAGGAAGACACCGCGACAGTCGAGGAGGCGCAGCAAAACAAGATCGATCACGTCTGCCGCAAGATCCGGCTGACGCGCGGCGAGACGGTGGTGGACATCGGTTGCGGATTCGGCGGCTTCCTGTTTCATGCCCTGGAGCACTACGGCGCGGTGCCAACCGGCGTCAACACCACTCCCGAGCAGGTCATGGCGGTGCGAGACGAGATCCGCCGCCGCGGGCGGGAAGGCAGGATCGAAGTGCGCGAGGCCGACTTCCGCGAGGTGGACCGGCAGTACGACAAGGTGGTGTCGATCGGAGTGCTCGAGCATGCCGGGCGCGACCAGTTGCGCGCCGTGGTCAGGGCCCACGCGGATTTCCTCAAGCCCGGCGGCCTCGGCATATTGCACTTCATCGGCCATGTCGGCGCGAGCGACACCGAGTTCTACATCCGCAAGCACGTGTTTCCCGGCGGCTGGATTCCGAGCCTGGCGGAAACCATCGTCGCGATGGAGGAGTGCGGGCTCGAGGTCGTCGACATCGAGAACCTGCGCCGTCACTATGCGTTGACGCTGGATGCCTGGGCCGAGCGCTTCGACCGCAACTGGGACAAGATCCGGGCGCTCGATCCGGCGAAATTCAGCGAGCACTTCCGCCGGGTCTGGCGCACCTATCTGTTTGCCTGTGCGGAAATGTTCCGTTCGCCCAGCACCCGCACGCACCTGTTCCAGATCGTCTTCAGCAAGGGTAATGTCTCGAAGGACAATTATCCGATGAGCCGCGCTTTTCTCTACGACCGGCACTGAGCGTTCTCGCGTCCGGCGCGGCATATATCAATAATTCTCCGGAGCGGCGCATGCAGGACTACGCAGCGCGCAAGGCGAGACTGGCCGCACAGCTCCAGGCCGGGGCGGGCCACCTCGCGCTCGACAAGGACACTTCCAATCTGTTCCGCGACCGTGCGCCGGCCGCGGCGCAACGTCTCGACGTGCGTGATTTCAGCCACGTGCTGGAAGTCAATGCGCAGGAAGGCTGGGTGGATGCCGAGGGCATGACCCGCTACGAGGACTTGGTCGAGGCCACGCTACGCCACGGCTCGATGCCTGCCGTGGTGCCGCAACTGAAGACCATCACCCTCGGTGGCGCGGTCGCCGGCGTGGGCATAGAGGCCACTTCGTTCCGCTACGGTCTGGTGCACGACACGGTGCTGGAGATGGAAGTCCTGGCCGGCGACGGCAGGATCTATCTGTGTTCGCCCGCGAACGAGCATCGCGACCTGTTCTTCGGTTTTCCCAATTCCTACGGCACGCTGGGCTACGCCTTGCGGGTGCGGGCAAAGACGCTGCCGGTGAAGAAGTTCGTGCGCATCGACCATACCGGCTTTCGCGACCCGAAAGCCTACTTTGCTGCCCTGGAACGGGCTTGCGCGTCGCCAGCCGATTTTGTCGACGGCGTGGTGTTTGGCGCCGGTGAGATGGTTCTGACCACAGGAAGCTTCACGGACGAAGCGCCGTTTACGAGCGACTACACGTTCGAGCACATCTACTACCGCTCGATCCGCGAAAAGACCACCGATTACCTTGCGGCGCGCGATTTCCTGTGGCGCTGGGACACCGACTGGTTCTGGTGCTCCAGGAATCTGGGCGCGCAGAACCCGCTGATCCGCCGGCTGCTCGGCAGGTCGCGGCTCAACTCGCGCACCTACACCAAGGTGATGCGCTGGAACAGCCGCTGGAAGCTCACCCACCGGCTCGACAGGCTATCGGGGCTGCATCGCGAGCCGG